>CAUJGS010000017.1 GCA_963170185.1 Bdellovibrionota bacterium | reverse complement strand
GTTTCGGGCTTAAGCCGTGAGCCCTTGCAGGCGCCGCACGGTTGAGGCGACTTATAGCGCGACAAGAAGACGCGAACGTGCATCTTGTATTTTTTGGTTTCGAGGTACTCGAACAAGCCGGTGACGCCATAAAACTTGCCGTCGCCATTCCAGATCTTCTCTCGCGCGGATTGCGAGAGACGGTTCCAAGGCGTCTTCATGTCGATTCCGGCGCTTTTACAGTAGCTCGCGAGCTGCTTGCGATCGTAGGCCGCCGACGGCATCGTAAAGGGGTGCAGTGCTCCTTCAGCCAGACTCAGCGCCGGATTGGGAATGATTTTCGCCTCATCTAAGGAGAGCGTGTTGCCGAAACCGTTGCAAGCGGCGCATGCCCCGATGGGAGAGTTGAACGAAAACAGGGCGGCGCTTGGCGAGGGGAATGTAAATCCGCACTGAGCGCAGGCGCGGTCTTCGCTAAACTGAAGACGTTTGCCTTCGGTGGTGATGACGGTTACGCGTCCCGCTTCAATGCCAACATTGAACTTAAGAGTCGCCGCGTAGGCCTGTGAAATAGAGTCGCCGATGCGGCCGGCATCATCTGCCCGAAACGCCACACGATCGACAACGACGTAGAAATCGGAAACAGGCAAAACGGTTTCCGCGTCGCTTGCTTGAATCTCATAAACCGTCCCGATTTCCGGAGAGGACTCGTACTCGCGACATTTTGGAAGACCGACGGAAGCGGTCGCTTGTAGTGCCGAAAGTGACTCACCCTCGTTTGCGCCGTTTGCGTTTTCGGTGTCATCTGTTGATTCGACGTCTGACTCGACATCCTTCGACTTCTTGGATTTTTTCTTCGAGAGCCCGGCTGATTCTTTCGCGGAAGTTTTTTTCTTCTTAGTCGTGCCGCTCGCCGAGCTTGTGGCTTTTGGCATGACGGCGCCCGGTGGAATGAGAATGCGTTGGAAGCCTTCTTGTTGCAGCAGTTTCAGAAGTGTAGCGGCGGGAAGACGGCCTTTTGCAAACGTAATCGGCGCGAGAATATAGCCGCGTTTCCCATCCAGCTCGGCAAGGACTTTTTTGGTCGCCTCCGTCGGGGCATCGTTGGTCACGACGAAGCCGTACGACGGACACGTGGGTCTGCCGATTTTTTCGAAAAGCAGGCGTAAGTAGTCGATCACCTCGGTCGTCGTGCCAACCGTGGAGCGCGAAGTTTTGACCGAGTTTTTTTGTTCGATCGCGATTGCCGGAGGTATGTTCGAGATGCCGTCGAGATCCGGCTTGGGGGCTTTTCCAAGAAACTGTCGGGCGTAACTCGACAGCGACTCGATATAGCGACGCTGGCCTTCCGCATACAGTGTTTGGAAGGCGAGAGAGGATTTTCCAGAACCGCTGGGTCCGCAAACGACGGTGAAGGAACCGAGCGGGATCTCCACTTCGATATTCTTCAGGTTGTTTTGTCGGACCCCCCAAAGGTGGATCGACTTCATTCGGCCATGTCCTCTTTGTAGAAGTCAGAGTCATCGCGAGTCGCGGGTGCGCCGCTGAGTTCGCGAGGTTCTGTACCGCGAACAAACGCCTGATTCACGACACTTCTGCTGGAGGACGATGCCAATTTACCAGTTTGTGAATCTATGTTGGCAAAGACGATTCCACCGGGCACAGCGAATGGCTGCGGAGAGTCCTCGCCGTGGGCCGCTTTCATGTACTCGATCCAAATTGGAAGAGCCGTGCGACCGCCGACTTCTCCGGCTCCGAGGGAGCGCTCTTCGTCGAAGCCGACCCATACACCTGTTGCAAACTGCGCCGTGTAGCCGACAAACCAACCGTCGAAGTAGCCGTTTGTTGTTCCGGTCTTGCCGGCGGCTGGGCGGCCCAGGGCGCGTGCGCGACCGGCGGTTCCGCCTTCGTCAGTGACGGTGGCCGCGAGCAAGGATGTCATCACATAAGCGGTCTGTGGCTGAAGAAGTTGATCTGGATCGTCGAAGTAGATCATCGGCGTTGTGCGCTTTGATGGATCTTCGGATTTCTTCTCGGCTTCGCCTTCTGTGCCGTCGGTCTCGTCCTTGTTTGGTTCCTGCGTAGCAGGCGGTGCCGAGGCCGCATTTCGTTTGGTCTCCAGATAAGCGACGCGTTTTTCCTCGTACTCTTTTTCGATCGGCGCGAGGTCTTTTTCAAAAAAAGCGTCAAGGGTGACGTTTTTAAGAATTTCCGTGCCTTCGTGGTCCGTCACGCGATGAATGAGCATTGGCTTAAGTCGGCGACCGAGCTTTGCAAACTGCGCGAACGTTCGGGTCATTTCGTAGAGCGTGATCGAGCTGGATCCTAGGCCTAACGAAAGATCGGCATTCAAGGGAGAAAACATTCCAAGTCGGCGAGCGTAGTCGATCACCCAGCTTACGCCGATAGATTCGAGAATCTTCACCGTCGGAATATTCAAAGATCTCACCAAGGCGTTACGGAACAAGATATCGCCGGCGAACTTTTCGCCGTGGTTATGAGGTTTCCATTTCTTGATGTCGGTATCCTGTCCCTCTACCGAAGAGGCATCGCCTTCGTAAACGATGGGCGCATCTTGAATCGCCGTGGCCGGCGTGTAGCCCTTATCAAGGGCGGCGGCGTAGACGATCGACTTGAAGCTTGATCCCGACTGGCGTTTTGCCTGAACCGCGCGGTTGAATTCGGACTTGCCGTCGCCTTTTCCGAACTCATAACCGCCGACCATCGCCACGGTCTCGCCGGTTTTTAAATCAAACGAAATGAGCGATCCTTGCACGATCGGCTGCTGCTCGAGAGCGGCTTTTGCGAAAAGGTTGAAATCGGGAGCGATGTAGCGCGCGTTGGTTTTTTTGATCCCCGCAATCTTGTTGGTCAATTCCGTTTCGCGTGCCGAGACGAAGCGATCGCCTGTGACTTTCACCAAAACGACGTCGCCGACCTTCAGGGCCTGCGAGGGTTTCGTAAGCTTGGGCGCTCGGTCTCCGTTAACTTGCGGATCTGGTTTGCGTGCCCACTCCATATCGGGAAGTTCAAGAAGAGCTTCGGCCTCCGCGATGCGAAGGTAAACCAGGCCCAAGTCGTCATCGATCCGTGTGACAAGAGCTTCGGTCTCGGTACCGATGGGTGAGTAGGGTGGCAGATTGCCAAGAACTTGCCCCTTGGGGTCGAGTCGTCGGAAGGGTTTCTTGAAGTCGGGTGTCGTTTCCGCCTGAATCACGCCCTCTGGTGTGACCGTGCGAATCGGCGAAAGAACTTCCAGCAGCTTGCTGCGCGTGTCGCCGAGAAACTTTTCAATCTCTTCCGGTGTCTTAAGGTTGCGAAGTGGGCCACGGTAGCCTTGGCGCTTGTCGACCTCGCGCAAACCTGCGCGCACTTGTTCGTTAGCAGCGAGCTGTTGTTTGGCGTCGATTGATGTGTAGACATGGATGCCTTCGTTGTTGACCTTGTTGTCCCCAATCTTTTCCACAAGGATCTGTCGAATCGTCTCGACGGCAAAAGGCGCGATCGAGTTATACTCTTTTTCGAGGTAGACCTTCAGCGGTTCGTTGAACGCCTTGTCGGCCTCTTCCTGTGTGATTTTGCCGAAAGCGACCATCGCGTTTAGCACTTCGCGCTGACGACCCTTGGCAAGTTTTGGATTGCGGATCGGCGAGTATGCGGAAGGGCGCTGCGGAAGACCCGCGATGACGGCGATTTCACCAAGTGTAAGCTGATCAAGCGTTTTGCGGAAGTAGATGTCGGCTGCGGCCGCAACACCGTTGGCGCCCGAGCCAAAGAAGATTTGGTTTAAGTAGAGATAGAGAATCTCTTCCTTGCTCAAGTTCTCTTCGAGCTTTTTTGCCAACAAGGCTTCTTTGATTTTGCGGGTGTAGGTTTTCTCGGGCGAGAGGAAGAGCTGTTTGGCCAACTGTTGCGTGATGGTCGAAGCGCCGCGGGTTCCGCTGGATGTCAGGTTGGAAAATGCCGCGCGAAGAATTGCCATGTAGTTGATGCCGCTGTGTTCGTAGAACTGACGGTCTTCGATTGCCAAAAAGGCATCGATCATTTGTTTTGGGACTTTGTCGATGGGTACGAGTTTGCGGACCTCGTATTTGTATTCTCCGATGCGCTCACCACCGCGCGCGAAGACGTCGCTCACGAGGCGAGGCTTGTAGTCATTCACACTGATGATTTGAGGAAGAGAGCTGGAAGCGGAGACGAAGAGAGCCGCTACTGCGACAACACCTAAAAGGACCACGGCCAAGGCCAGGGCAACGAGCTTTTTCATAGGAGGAAAGACTAGCCCATCCTAGGGGATGGGCTCAATGCCTACCTATGTGTATGCATAGCGTTAGCGAGACGTCCCGCGGCCGGAGTCAGGACTCCATGTACCACGTGGTTTCAAACGACTATCCGAACCAGTCTTTGTTTCAAGAGCCATTTTGCATTCCGGAAGCTTAAAGTACTTTTGCGTGTCTGGCTCCACGGTATCCGCTGAGGCGGTAGCTCGAACTGCCCCCTCTCCGGAAGCCGATGCGTCTTCAGGCTTACATGTATTTTGGTACAATTCGCATTGGCTGATGAGGTTGTTTATGTCTCCGATGGCCGAGTTCCAGCCTTCAGCGAGACGTTCAAGACTTGATTCTGATTTCCGAGACACTTTACCTGAACAAGTCGCTCGACGGTTAGCAACCATAGCCTCTTGTTGATATTTCGTTAGCTGTTGGCTTTCTGTTTGTAGGCGCTGATCGATGTCATTCAGTCGCAGTTGTTGATCTTGCATGAATTCTGTCAAGCGAGCTTGATTCTTGGTCGCAATTCGCTGCTGCTCTTCGCTGAGGTTTTGAAGGCGTTCGTTTGTCACTTTGACAACCTCGGCGTTTTGGCTTTCCGCAGTGCCTTCCAGTTCCATCAGTTTTTTGAGCATCGTCTGGCGCTGTTGTTCGATCAAGGACGCCTGCTCTTGGAGGTATTGATCGTTTGCCGCCTTCTCGCGCTCAGCCGACCGGACGCTATTCGCCAGGGAT
>CAUJGS010000016.1 GCA_963170185.1 Bdellovibrionota bacterium | reverse complement strand
CTAAAGCTTCAAGCGCTTGCGTGTGATCAAAAAGTCATCGTGTTGGCCCGAGGTGGTCGTTCTCGCGAAATCATCGACCGCGAACATCCATGGCTCAGCCAAGTACAGCCGCCTCAACACTTCGCCCGCTTCTCCATCTACCGCTCGTAGCGAGCGCCGCCGCAAAGAATCTTTCGATGCCCCTGCATCGAAAGCAGCGACGCCCGGAGGGCTAAGCGACGTATTAGGAGCGGAACGCGTGTAGGCGCCAGCCGACGGGGCGACCGTGGTCACGCAGTTTTTTTTCTGAAGCCGCAAGCTCAGGGTCTTCCGAAACAAGTGGTGACTGCGATTGAATCATCAGTTTGATATCGGTCGAACTTTCAAGCAGAGCGATGTCGCCGATGGTGTTGCCGACGGCGAGAAAGGGTTTTCTTCCGCCGCTTGCTTTCAAAAGTGCATCGGCCTTGCCTTGGCGATACGTGATCGGCGTTTTCACAAGATCGGTAACGACGGGGCCTTGCCCGGCAACATCGACGACCTCAGTTTCGATTCCAAGCACGTGGTCGTGCGGAACACCCAGCAATTCCAAGGCGCCGGGTTCGACGGCCCATTTCACCGAAGCTGTTACGACGTAGATCTCTACGCCGGCCTGATTCAAGCGTTCAAACAGAGCCTGAATGCTTCGAAATACGGGCCATGGTGCGTGGGAATCCAGGCAGGCCTTTGCCCACCCCCGAACGGTTGCCAGTGGCACGCCGGTGGAAATCTGAGCCAGCCAACCGTAGGCACCGTGCGGATCACGTTTTTTCCAGTTTCTGTAATGAGCCCAAGGGTCGGGTGGTAATCCTTGGAAGCCGCAGTGGTCCAATTGCCATTGAAAGAAGGCTTCTCCGGCATCGCGATCCCAAAGAGTCCCGTCGGCGTCAAACGCGGCAAGAGGCTTTACACCTTGTGCATTCGCACGTTGAACAGCTGCGGCAATCGCAGTATCGATGTCATTCCAAAGGGCCGAACTAAACTCATTCACGGATTCAATACGATTCGCTGACATAACCAAGAGATTCAATCATGAGTGACAAGCAAGCGCCACAGTTTCCCGAATTTCGTGTTCTTGCTCCTTCTGAGGCAGAAGAGATCTATCAGTTTTCAAAAGCACGCTGGAGCGACAACCCCGAGACTTCCAAAGATCTCTTTCTCGAATGGTCCGCGCCATGGCGAAAGGAATCTCTCGAACACTATCTCAAGCTCGGTTGGTCGATCGCGCGTCGCGATCCACAGACGGGCCGAATGCTTGGCTACGCTCTTGCGCAGCCATTTCTGTTTTTCCGCAAACAGACGCAAACCGTCTGGATCGAGTATGTCGAAGCCGAGACGCCCGCGTTGGTGGCTGAAATCGTCGACACAGTCGTGCGTATTGGTCGAGAAAAACACATGCAGCGTGTTTTGATGGGATATCGTGAAGCAGACCTTGGGCTAGGCGAGGTGATTCGCGCGCGAAATGGTAGGATGATCGAAGACGACATTCTCGAATTCCCGACGACAAAAGGTTGAAAAACATGGCGGCAAGCGTAGCGGTGAAGACATCTGGCGAATTGCGACTTTCTGTTCACGACCGACCGGCCATGCTGGAACTCATGAGTCACGAGTCCTACGATCTCGTCATCATCGGCGGTGGAATTACAGGAGCGGGTGTTGCACGTGACGCCACCTCGCGCGGGATGAAGGTGGCCGTTGTTGAGGCTGAAGACTTTGCCTTTGGAACTAGCTCGCGCTCTTCCAAACTTATTCACGGCGGGATTCGATATCTCGAAAACTACGAGTTCCATCTTGTGTTCGAAGCGCTTAGTGAGCGCGCCCTTCTTTTTGATATCGCTCCGACTCTTGTTCATCCGCTGCGTTTTGTTCTCCCGCTTTATCAAGGAAATCGAGTTGGAATGTTCATGATGGGGCTTGGGATGTGGGCTTACGACGCGCTTTCTCTCTTCGAAGCGCCAGAGCCTCATGAACGGCTTTCGTCAAAAGAGTCTTGCGAACGATTGCCTCTGTTGCAGCCAAAAGGCCTTCAAGGCTCATATGTTTACAGCGATGCGTACATGGATGACGATCGACTCGTGCACGAGACTCTGCGCTCGGCAGTTGCACAAGGTGCTCGCGTCGCGAACCGTTTGCGAGCGATTGACGTACGCATGGAAGAAGGGCGAGTTCGCGGACTTAAAGTGCGCGACGCCAAATCGGGTCGGGAGTTTGAGATTCAAGGGAAACATTTTGTCAGCACAGTGGGACCGTGGACAGATCGTGTGGCAACGGACCTCCTGAAGGATTGGAAAAAGATCCTGCGCCCGTCAAAAGGCGTGCATCTTACATTTAAACGATCACGCTTTGACGTGAGCGACGCCATTGTTATGGCGGCTGACAATGACAAACGCATCGTCTTTGGAATCCCTCGGCACGAGATGTACATCATCGGCACAACAGACACAGATTTCTCCGGCGACCCGAAGGACGTCGCAGTGACGGCCGAGGATGTACGTTATCTTTTGGATGTCGCCGATCATTATTTCCCCGGGGCAATA
>CAUJGS010000015.1 GCA_963170185.1 Bdellovibrionota bacterium | reverse complement strand
CCCTTTCTACATCAAAATATTTCTACTTAAAGGGGGCTTTAGGTGCGCATTTCTCAATTCTTCTCATTTCGATTCTTCTCACTGTGTTTGGTTCTGGCTTCTGGTGTCGCGTTAGCGAATTCGGCACAAGCGGCTGAGGTTTTGTCGGCAGAGCTTGATGGCGCGAAGAAAAACATTCTTCTGCAAGTTCGTCATGGCGGTGGTTGTGGAGAGCACGACTACGCGTTGAAGTTGAAGGGCTGTTTCGAATCGATGCCGGTTCAGTGTCAGGCAGAACTCGTACACAAAACGAACGACTTCTGCGAGGCACTCTTGCATCGCACGGCTGTGATCAACCTCGAGGCTACTGGTATCAAAGGTGATTACTACTCGGGTGGATCGCTCACGATCAGCGGTTCGAATGGTTCCAAAGTCACAGTCGAACTTCCTGAGACCGCGACTCCGATGCCTCCGTTTGTTCCTCCTACCGTGACACGTGAGCCTGCGGTTTCTTGCAAGACGCACAGAGGTTCGGATTCTCGAGTCGATTCCAGAAGTTTTTCAAACCCGCTATAAGTTGGATGATGGTCGCACAGTCGTGATCGAATTCCGTGGCAAGAGCCAAGTCGGCACAGGGTACTTCGTCCGCTTGGCTGGCGACACATCGCCAAACTTCCCAAGCTGCGAACGACTATAAG
This sequence comes from Bdellovibrionota bacterium, assembly GCA_963170185.1. Classification (GTDB taxonomy): domain Bacteria; phylum Bdellovibrionota; class Bdellovibrionia; order Bdellovibrionales; family JAMPXM01. Next base: position 6,935 of record CAUJGS010000015.1, on the reverse strand, counting down.
TGTCGCTTCGGGCTTCGCCCTCGCTGCTCGCCGTCCAGTAGGGCGGCGAGATGGAATATACCGCTGTAGGCCTATTAGGAAAGGCTTGTCCTTGCCGCCGGGGCCAGAGTAGATTGGCGCCCGTGAAACTAGAAGTTCTGAAATACCCAGATCCACGTCTTCGCCGCAAGGGGCTATCGGTCACAGCTGTGTCCGATGAGCATCGTGAACTCGTTAAAAACATGATCGAGACCATGTATGCGGAAAACGGCATTGGGCTTGCGGCCCCGCAAGTCGGCGAGAGCCTCAGGCTCTTGGTTATCGACACGCGTCCGACAGACGATGACGGCAACCCAACTGACGAGGGGCTCACGGATCTTGAGAAAAAAGTGAAGCAGCCGATTGCGATCTTCAATCCCGAGATCGTCGTGCAAAAAGATCTGACGGATTACGAAGAGGGTTGCCTCAGCGTGCCTGGTTTTTTTGAAACCGTTGAGCGCGCACTTTACGTCGAGGTCAAAGGCCTCGATGAAAACGGCCAAGAGCTTGTGATTAAGACCGACGGCCTCTTGGCGATTTGTCTTCAGCACGAAATGGATCACTTGGAAGGCAAGCTCTTCATCGATCGCCTAAGCTTCATCAAGTCGAACAAGATCAAAAACAAAATCAAGAAGTCAGGCTACCCAACGCCAGATGAAGTCGCCGAAGAGCGACAAAAAGTTCGCGAAGCGCGCGCGAAGCAAAAGCAGGAAGCCTCGAAAAAATGAGCAAGGTTCGGATTCTCTTCATGGGAACGCCGGACTTCGCGCGCACGGCTCTAGAGAGCATGGTTGCTGACGAACATTTTGAGATCGTCGCGGTCGTGACTCAGCCCGATCGCCCCGCGGGGCGCAAAATGAAACTCACACCTTCGCCCGTGAAAGAGTTCGCTCTGGAAAAGGGACTCACGGTCTTTTCGCCGGAAACGGTGAACACACCAGAGTTTCGCGCGGAGATTGAAAAGCTAGGCGCGGAGAGTGCCGTTGTCGTGGCGTTTGGACAGCTTCTGGGCGACGCATTTTTGGCGCTCTTTCCTAAGGGTGCGGTCAATGTGCACGGCTCGCTTTTGCCATTGTGGCGAGGAGCCGCGCCGATTCAGCGTTCGCTGATGGCCGGTGATGCGGAGACGGGCGTAGCACTTCAGATGGTCGTAAAAAAACTCGATGCGGGTGCTGTTTTAGGCGTGCGAAAGATCGCTCTGACCGAAGACGACACGGCAGCAAACATCTATCCTGCGCTTTCAAGGCTTGGTTGCGAGCTGCTTTCGACCGAGTACATGGACTACTTGCGTGGAAACTTAACGCCTGTTCCACAAGACGAAGCGCTTGTGACGATCGCTCCCAAAATTAAGAAATCCGAATCCGCGATCGATTGGACAAGGCCTGCGACTGAGATCGTAAATCTCGTGCGTGGCCTTGCTCTAGGGCCGGTGCCTCACGCGCGTCGTGCGGCTACGGCCGACGGAGGTGGTGCGACCTTCAAAGTTCATCGCGCCAAACTTGTTTCCGGCTCTGCGAAGTCCGGCAAAGCTCCAGGTACAGTTGTCGAAGTCGACGATGAGTCGTTCGTCGTCTTGGCGGGCGATGGAAACAGTGTGCGTGTGCTCGAGGCTCAGCCAGAATCCCGCGCAAAGATGGCGGTTCGCGACTACCTCAAGGGCTACCCGATGAGCGTGGGCGAAGTTTTACAGAACGGCTTGGTCGCCGGAGAGACAGCGGCCAGAGAGACAACCGCCGGTGAAACAACTGCCAGGGAGAAGAAATGACGAAAAAGCCTTGGTCGAAAACAGCAAAGCTTGGTGGAAAACTTCTGGCTCCTTCTATTTTGAGTGCGGACTTCTCTCGCCTCGCGGAAGAAGTCGCTTCGGTAGAGAAGCTTGGTGCGGACTGGGTGCATGTGGATGTCATGGACAATCACTTCGTGCCGAATCTCACGATCGGGGCACCTGTTGTAGCAAGCTTAAGAAAAGCGACAAAGATGCCGCTGGATTGTCACCTCATGGTCGAGAATCCGGAAAAGCTAATTCCAGCATTTTTGAAGGCCGGTGCGGACGGCATCACGATTCATGTCGAAAGCACCAAGGATGTCGCAGGTGCGATCAAGATGATCCGTGACGGCGGAGCACGGGTGGGAATCACGCTGAGACCACGAACGTCACTGACCGAGATCTTGCCATACTTGCCAGATGTCGACTTGGTCTTGGTGATGACGGTTGAACCGGGTTTTGGCGGTCAGAGCTTTATGCATGATCAAGTTGAAAAGGTAACGAGGCTCAAAGCTGAGCGCGAGTCTAAGAAGCTCGACTACGTGATCCAGATCGACGGCGGCGTGAATCGCGAAACAGTGAGAGAGCTGGGCGACGCGGATTGCCTGGTTGCGGGGAGTTTTGTTTTTGGGGCGAGCGATCGCGCGCAGGCGCTCAGGGATCTTTCCTGAAAAATCTGTCGTAAAGAACGTTCGTAAGCGAATTTGAACGGGGTGGGGAAAATGGCGGATCAGATCGGCAAAGATTTTTTGGAACTCACGGGCGAGGACATCGACCTCAAGGCTGTTTGGCGTGTCGCACACGCATGGGATGCATCTTCGTCTCAAATGAAAGTTCGCTTGAGCGCGTCTGCGCAAGAGGCGATGCGCACTTCTCGCGCCTATATCGAAGACCGCATTGGCACGGGTGACGCGATCTACGGTGTGAACACAGGCTTTGGTGCTTTCTCGTCGGTGCGTATCAGTGACGAAGAGATCGAAGAGCTACAGAGAAACCTTATTCGTTCGCACTCTGTCGGCGTCGGCGATTACTTCACCAAAGAACAGGGCCGCGCGATCTTGCTCTTACGCGCAAACGCACTGTCTCGCGGTCATAGCGGCATTCGTGTCGAGGTTGTCGAGAAGCTTTTGGAATTTCTCAACCACGATATCATCCCTGCTATTCCTCAACAGGGTTCTGTTGGTGCAAGTGGCGACTTGGCTCCGCTTTCGCACTTGGCGTTGGCCATTATTGGCGAAGGAAAAGTATTTGATCCGGACGATCAGGACTTCTTGGCTGCGCGCAAAGCCAAGCGCACAGAAGTTCGTTACCCACGTGTGGTTCCCGTTTCGGAAGTTTTAAAAAAGAAGGGCGTAAAGCCTCTTGATCTAAAGGCCAAAGAAGGTCTTTCGATGATCAACGGCTGCCAAGTCATGACGGCCGTTGGGTTGTTAGCGGCGTACGAGGCAAAGAACTTAGCGCTTCTCACGGATCTTGCGGGCGCGATGACTCTAGAAGCTATGCAGGGGTCGCGATCTGCGTTTGATCCATTGATCACGAAGGTTCGACCACATGAGGGAGAACTCAAGACGGCTCGGAACCTGTCCAAAATTCTTGGACCGACTTCGCCGATTGCGGAATTCCACAAAGATTGTGGCCGTGTGCAAGACGCCTACTCGCTTCGCTGTATGCCGGCGGTTCATGGCGCGGCAAAGGATGCCATTCGTCGCGGTATTCAAGTTCTGGAAGTCGAAGCGAACTCTTCGACTGATAACCCCTTGGTGTTTGCACCAGCGGCAGGCGAGAAGACGGGGAAAATCCTAAGCTGTGGAAATTTCCATGGCGAACCTGTGGCGTTTCAACTCGACTTCATGGCGATCGCGCTTTCGGCGATGGCCTCGATCTCGGAGTGCCGCATCGAAAAACTCATCAACCCGGCCATGTCGGGCTTGCCTGCGTTCTTGGCGCCTAAGGGTGGTCTCAACAGCGGTCACATGATCGTTCAGGTCGCGGCCGCCGCTCTTGTGAGTGAAAACAAAATTCTCTCGCACCCAGCAAGTGTCGATTCGATTCCGACGTCGGCAGACAAAGAGGACCACGTGTCGATGGGCACGATCGCCAGCAGGAAGTTTCAGATGATCGTTCGCAATGCGGAATCGATTATCGCGATGGAGTTTTTGTCGGCAGCCCAAGCACTTGATCTCTTAAAAGATGACAAGGGCCAAAAGATTCCGCCGTCCGGGCTGGTGAAACAAGCGTACGACTTGATTCGCTCCAAAGTGCCCTATGCGGAAAGCGACCGGATTTTCCACGACGATATCGAGGCGGTTCGCGACCTCATTCGGTCGGGTGAACTGGTCAGACTTTGCGGCGACTTGGAGTTCTAAGCGCCCGAGCGTACTTCGTTGTAGCCGGTGCTTGTTGCTGCCGTGTCTGACACGGCAAATACGGTCCGTCCGGGATATTAAATGCAATGCGTCAATGGGTCTGCTAGCTTGAGCCCCCGAATCTTACAAGGGGTCCAAGAATGCCAGTCTCCAAGCGTCCGGTCTTAAAACTCCCGTTATGGTCGGTTTGGTACTTCCTCGCCGTTGCTCTTTTGATGGCGTCGGTCTTTGGAACGCCTTCGACATCGAAAGCTCAGGAGCCTGCAAAGGAAGTCGCGCAAGAAACAAAAGGAACGCACTTTCATTGCTCGGGTTATCCCAATAACCGCCCGGATCTCAAACTATGGGGCTCTGTGCACTCGGGTCAGGCTAAGGACGAGATGGTTTGGTCGCATGGCTCGGCCATTCGTCTCGAGCGTATTCGGCCCAACCTTATGAAGTACGAGATCTGGTACCGCACACATAAGATCACAGACGGTACGCTGAAGGGCTCTGTCGTTCAATTTGCGATGACGGCTGGCGGAGTTGAGCTTCACTGCAGCCAAGCCAAAGAAGCAAAGTAAACCGATGTCATCGGTTTAGGCGGAACGACTTTTCGCGATCACTTTTGTGGTGGCGCTGGCTTCGTCAGAGCGTGGAGCTCTGCCGACTTGAGAGCGTCGACGAACTTTCGGAATCCAGCGATTTGCTTTTGCAGAAGCGAAAGGATCATTGGGTCTTTGAGAGTTCCGTCGGGATTGGCTTCCGTTTTCTTGTAGTGCTGATGCACGTTGATCATGAAAATGCGCTCGGGGAAAATAAACGAGTTTCGGTAGCCGAACACCTGTTGCAAGTGCTCAACAGGGCGAAGGCCGCCGAACATTCCGCCGAGACCGATGAAACAAACTGGGCGGGCCTCGAAAGCGTCCGGATACTTCAGATGGTCGATGAAATATTTTAAAACACCGGGCATCGAGCCATTGTACTCGGGCACGACCAAGATCAATCCATCGGATTTTTCAACCTTGTTTGCCGCTTCGGTCAAAATGGGGTGCGAGACGGCGCCGTACTGAGGGCCTTCTTGAAGACCTTTGACGATCTCGCGAAGGTCCAAAATCTCAACCGTTTCACCATGATTTTTTGCATAGAGCTCGCGAACAAGCTCGGCGACTTTTTTTGAGTTCGAACCAGGACGATCTGTGCCAACAATCACGTATTTCATGCGCCGAAAGGTACCGCCTTGTTTTTTGATTTGCAATGCGGCATTTGCCTAGCGTCAGCGATTATTTTTCGCGCTCGAGCGGTCTTGCTCGCGTTTGAGGTGGTAGAGAAAAATCCCGAGCGCCACCCAGATGAGAGAAAAGCCGAGCAGGCGCGAACCGTCTAGCGGCTCGTGAAAGAAGAAGACGGCCGAGAGAAACTGAAAGGTTGGCGCGAGATACTGGAAAAAGCCGAGAATGGAAAATGGCAAACGTTGCGCGGCGATTCCAAAAAAGAGCAGTGGGATTCCGGTGATTGCGCCGCCGCCGATAATCAAAATCCATTCAAAAAGGGTGAGATGCGTAGGAGTGGCGGTGAGCGAGGCAAGAAGACCGACGCTTTCTATGGAGGTCTCACTTGCCGAGAGATCTCCTGCAAGCAGCCGAATGGCGATCGCCCCGAAGAGTGCGAAGGGTAAAAGCACCGTGGTTTCGACCATCGAGAGCACGATCGCTTGGCCGGGAATAGTTTTTTTCATCACGCCGTAGATGGCAAAGCTCACGGCAAGTCCAAGCGCGATCCAGGGTGGGTGGCCATAGTCGAACGCGAGCCAGACCACTCCAAAGAACGCAAAAGCCAGTGAGAGCTTTTGCAGAGGCGCGAGCCGCTCTTTGAAAACGAGTGCGCCGATGGCGACGTTGATCAGCGGGTTGATGAAGTAGCCGAGACTGGTTTCCATGACGTGTCCGTGGGTCACGGCCCACACGTACAAGAGCCAGTTGAACGCGATAAATGCTGATGCGATGGAGATGGTTTTTAAGTATTTCGGATCGGTGATGTATTTGCGAAACAAGCCTTGAGCGAGAAGACCCATGCGCACTTGGACGGCGGCGATGGCGGCGTAAAAAGCGAGCGACCAGATCACGCGGTGGCTCATCGTTTCCAATGCGGAAACCCGCTTTAGAAGCTGCCAATAGAGCGGGAAAAAGCCCCAGGCGGAGTAGGCGAGAACTGCGGCGGTGACGCCTCGACGGTCGATCATTTGGTCCTTAAAGGGAAGGTTGCGCGTTTTGAGTCTATGCCCCAAGGCTTGATTTCGGGCAGCCAAAATCGGATGGTCAGGACCAGAATTTACCAAGCCATAATATCCGGAGGGATCACGATGTCTGGGGTAACGGGACCGCGCGAAATTCGAGCACCACATGGGACGGGCTTACACTGCAAAGGTTGGCTGCAAGAGGCCGCTTACCGCATGATTCAAAATAACTTGGACCCAGACGTGGCCGAGCGACCAATGGACCTCGTGGTTTATGGCGGGATCGGCAAAGCGGCCCGCAACTGGCCGGCGTTTGATGCGATCTTAAAGGCGCTGACGACTTTGGCGGACGATGAAACGCTTTTGGTACAAAGCGGAAAGCCAGTCGGCGTGATTCGCACGCACGAGGACGCTCCTCGCGTTCTTCTTGCCAACTCAAACCTTGTTGGCAATTGGGCGAATTGGGACGTGTTTCACGAGCTCGATAAAAAGGGTCTCATGATGTACGGCCAGATGACGGCGGGTTCGTGGATCTACATCGGCACGCAAGGCATCGTTCAAGGCACATACG
>CAUJGS010000014.1 GCA_963170185.1 Bdellovibrionota bacterium | reverse complement strand
AAGTTTGGTGCAAGAATTCGAGAACCTTGCGGATGACGACAAAGCATGGTGCGCAAAGACTCGGGACTCGGTTGTCTCCATGCGGCTTTAGTCGTACTCGTATGGCTTTCACAACAATTTGTCACAAATTTCGAGTTGAGTTTCCAAGGAGTTTTCCCTTAAGTGTTTTGCATGGCAAACACACTTGGTTCTCGAAAGCTTTGGATTTACGTTCATCTCATCCTTGCGGCCTTTTTTATGCCGTTTCTCTTGATCATGCCGATTAGCGGGACAGGTTACCTTCTCGACTTCAAAGGTAGCCAAGAAAAGACCGAAGCCTTTCGCTTGTCTACGATTCCAACGGAAGTCGGTGCCGAACAAGAGGCGTTCTTCCGCGAAGAGTTTAAGAAGAATGGGATCGACTTTGATTTCGAATATATTCGCGGTAGTAAGACGAATCTCATCTTCCGTCCGGCGACTCGCGTGCACTACACGGCGGCACTCGAGGAAGGGGGACAGTGGGTTGTAAGTCAGGTGAACCCAAGTCTTATGAGTCGCTTGATCGAGCTTCATAAAGGGCATGGCCCACGCATCATGCGTTGGTTTGAAATCGCCTTCGGGATCGCGTTGGTTCTCACGACGCTTTCTGGGCTGTGGTTGGCATGGACGGTGAAACCTTACCGAACAGCAACCATCGTTTCATTTGGCCTTGGGGCTCTCGCCATTGCGGCGTGCATGATCTAAAACTCAGTTGGCGCCCAAGGTCGATTTACTGGGTTTTGACTGGGTCATAAGGCAATCCTCGTTCAAATCAAGCCTGAAGTCTATGGTCCGGTAAGGCCGGCTTTCCGATAAGACGAGGTGGTGCGGCTTACTTTGAAGCTCCTCATTTTAAGCGGTTTGGTCGTGACGGGTTTGCTGGAATCCGTCGCGTTCGCCAGTGGATCGAAATCGATCCGCAATGAATGGTGCGTTCAAGGATTCGAAGGCCTGCATGACGATGCGGCACTGAGGGTTGCGAAGAACCATCTCTTTCGCGAGGCTTCGGTTTCACCTTCTCATGGGACGTTGTCGACTCGAAGCTTTGATCTCGCGAGTGTGCCAGAGCGAATCGACTTTGAGCAGATTCGAAGCCTTAGAGAGTTAGATCGTGTGCAAGAGGCCTCGGGAATTGGGTACTACAAAGCATTTGAGGGCCAGCTTGGGGGCAGGCGTGTGTTTGCCAAGGTCTCTTACTTAAAGCCCGGCGATACTAGGGCTGGAATGCGTTTGATGGATCATCTTCGCAACGAAGCGGCTTGGGTGCGACGCTTAAGTGATCTTGGAATCGGTCCAAAGTTTCAGGGGCTCGCGTTTCACGAAGGGCGGTATACATTGGTTACCGAGTTTGTTGACGGTTTTCACTACGCAAATCGTCCCGCCGATATTCCGGAAAGCTTTAAGCCAACGGAAAAGCTGATTCAAAGTCTCGAGCACATAGCCGAGCTTCTAGAGCGAGAAGGCATTAATCCGATAGACTTACAGATACGAATTACGCCCGAGCGTGCCTTCGTGGTGGACCCAGAGTTTTTCGAGCCCGCTCGACATCGTGGCGACGTGATGAATGCGCAAGACGAAATTCAAACATTGATTGATCACCTGCGGGCTCGTATGAAGTGATGTCATGTGGCTAACAGAGACGCAGATTCCCCAGCCAAAAGAGATTCGCGACGCCGACGATAGGCTCGATGTGCGGAGGTTCATCGGCGATGCCAGTCAAGGCATTGCGTTTCGATGGACGGGGGATTTTCATCGAGCCAAAGATTTCCTGATCGCGCTGAACAAGCGAATTGATAAACAGCAAGACGGTCGGAGCATCAAGTCGTCCCAAGGGGCGTCGCTTTCACTTAAAGAGAAGTTTCATTTGCATAGGCAGTCGCAAGCGAGCCGAGCTCGGTTGCAGGCAAGACTCGTGGTGCGTGTCGAGTCAGACTTGAAGATTCTTCTTTCGCGGGCGCCCGATGTTTCCGAAGCATTGCGCGAAGCGCTTGAGTTTATTCCGTCAGAGGGATTCGACATCAGTCTTCGTGAACTCTTGGGAATTATTGGGGCGCATGAGTGGCGAAAAAAGGGCCTGCTTGTCCCGGCCCTTGGTGAGCGCATCTATGCACACTACGGTGTTTTCGCGCCGGTTCGTGGGGAGTACTTGGATCTCGTCGGCGAAGCTCCCATTCCCGACGGGTGTAAGACGGCTTTTGATATCGGCACGGGTACGGGAGTGATCGCCGCGATTTTGGCTAAGCGTGGTCTCAAAAAAGTTGTCGCAACAGACTCCGAGCCACGCGCTTTAAAGTGTGCGGGTGAAAACATCCGACGTCTTGGCTTTGAAAAACAAGTGGACGTGCGGTCGACGGCATTTTTTCCAGAAGGAAAAGCTGATTTGATTGTATGTAATCCTCCTTGGGTGCCGGCAAGACCGACTTCTCGGCTTGAAAACGCTGTCTACGATTTTGAAAGCGCCATGCTTCGCGGTTTTCTCAGCGATGTCGCAAAACACCTGAACGCTAGAGGTGAAGTGTGGCTGATCTTGTCCAACCTTGCGGAGCTTCTTGGTTTGCGAGCGTCGCACGACCTGCAGGGATGGATCACGTCGGCCGGACTTGAGATTGTCGGCTCTCTGCAAACGGAGCCGCGACATGCGAAAGCCAGAGACGAGGAAGACCCGTTGTATGAGGCAAGATCGAAAGAAATCACCGTTTTATGGAAATTGCGCCTTAAGTCTTAGAATGGCAATACGCCAATCTAAACAGCCAGTTGAGAGGGGTTTTGTGATCGGGAAAGACCATCTCCCAAACGCGACGTTGCTATCGTCACAATGGCGTGCGAAGATGAGTTTCCATTCTAGTCCCTTCGGAACAATAGCAATTCGGCTAGTCTTCTTTAGAGGCTTCAATCCTAAGGAGGATCTGTGGGTAAAAAGTTATTTGTTGGAAACCTTTCGTTTAGTATCGATGACCAGAGCTTGGGCGACA
>CAUJGS010000013.1 GCA_963170185.1 Bdellovibrionota bacterium | reverse complement strand
ATCGTGTTCGAACTCTGATCCGGAATAATGTGGGGGTAGCTCACGATATGAGAGTCGACGAGCACCCGCACCAATCGGAAAGAGTCAAAAACACTCTTCGTCACAAATCGCACGCCAAGCTTATCGAGAAGCGTCAGCGCCACGCGCTCTGGCCGTGCCAATAGCTTGATTACCGATGATGCCGTCGTCTTAAACGGTTTCACTTCAAAACGTTCGATCTCAAACTTCTCGCTCGCATTGACGAAACACTTGTCGCCTTCCATGAGAATCACATTCTCAAGTGGCTTTAAGATTTGCCCCTGAATCTCATCACGAAACGCAGAAAAGAGATCGTTTCTCAAATGAACGTAGACGTGCATGACCTTTAAAAGCGCACAAGCCCACTTTTGCAGATGTGCCGTACCCGGCTCTCGGCTACTCGCAAATAAAAGAAGGTCTGTGAGATCATCCAACTTTGTTGGGTCAGTGAGCTCGACTGGTAGCTCTTCACCCTCATCCAGAAGCTGCTCACGAATCAACGCCAATGCGCGACGATGCGTCGACCAGAGCTCTTCGCGGTCCGCCGCATTTTCGAGATCGTAGCCGTAGGTCAAAAGAAACTCGCGAGCCTCGCTCTTTGATTCGACCTCAAGACGCGAGAGATCCAACGCCGAACGCCCGCCCACCACGCAGTCCAAAGAGGATCGCGAGAAGGCGAACGGAGATCGTTTAAGTGGCATGGAGGTTTGCGGCATACGCCGCCATTTTCACGGCGTGCCGTTTTCGAGGTCAACCGAATTGGCACATGAGACAAAAGCAAAACGCGGAGCAGATACTCCGCGTTACTTCCGTGCTTACGAACTTGCTGAATTTAACGACACTGGAAGAACTGACAGGTTGGAACTTGAAACCATCCCATATTGCCAGCGGCACCCTGCCCCTGACCGTTCCAGCTACGAATATTGTCGTAGTAAACGTTTCCTTGAAATGTGCTCTGATCAAAAGTTCCCTCGAGTTCGATCGATCCCATCGCGTTGGTGAACTTCAAGTACGCGCGATTGCCCTGCACATACCCTGTCGCCGAAGTGAACTCACGAGCGTAAGGACCGACAACTTTCCCCGAAGCATCCGGGCGGTTGGCATATTCGTCATAGATGGCGATGAGGAAATAAGAGTCCGAACGAACATTCACCTGCGCATTGTTCGACGTGCTGAGAAGCCCCGACTGCAGCGGCACGTAGCCACCAATGAATACGCCCGTTCCACCTGTTCCGCGCGCCGACACATAGCCAAGGTACTCGGGAGCCATATCAGCTTCTACGAAACCCGTGACTGCATCCTGAAACCCATCTTGGTTTGCGGCGTCGGAAATCACCCAGCCATTGAGACCTACAGTTTGTCCCGTGGGTGTCTTCACCGAGCCGGCGCCCACAAGATGAGGACTACGACCCGTAATCGGTGTCGCACCATCTTCTTTCGAGCAGCCAATAAGAGCGACCATCACAAAGAGTGCTCCGAAAATTCGTTTTGTCGCATTCGAGTTTTTCATTTCTCACTCCTTACGCGATTCATAATCAAATGGATGTAAGGGCAAGGGCCGGGCCAAGTTTGCGTGGCGTGAGATCACATAAAATCGCCCTCGAGTCTCAGTTTGAGACATCGAGGGCGAAGTGACTAGATGGGAAGACAGGTGTCGAAGCCGTCGACACCTACCAAACAGAGTTTTTAAGCGTAGAACTTGCGATCTGTTTTCGCGAGGTTCTTAAGCGGCGTGCATGGCTTAAAGCGCTCGCCGTACTTACCAGCAAGAACTTCCAGCTCGTCGCAGATAAGTTTTGCGCCGACGGAATCCGCGTAGCGCAGCAGACCACCACGGAACGGCGGGAAGCCTGTTCCTGTGATCATACCGAGATCCACTTCATCTGGCGTTTCTACGACATGCTCTTCGATCAGGGCCAAAGCCGCTTCGTTGATCATAGGGAACACACCACGGCGAATCGTCTCGTCCGCCGAAAGGCGATCCGACGGCGAACCAAGTCCAAGTTCCGTGTAGACCGACTGATCCACGCCCTGGCTCTTTCCGCGTTCGTCGTAGAGATAAAATCCTTTGCGCGACTTCTTGCCAAGACGCTCTTTGTTCTCCGCAAGCTTCTTCATCACCGGCGGGATCATGATGCGATCTCCAAGCGAGTCGTGGAAAATCTTTGAGACCTTGATACAAACGTCGATCCCGATTTCGTCCATCAACGTAAACGGCCCCATCGGCATTCCAAATTCATTCTTGTAACGGCGATCTACTGTTTCAATCGACATACCGTCTTGAAGCAACCAAGCCGCCTCGATCAAGTAAGGAACAAGAATGCGGTTCACCAAGAAGCCTGGGCCGTCTTTTACGACAACCGGGAGCTTCCCCATCTTCTTCGAGAGTTCGAAGATCGTAGCAACCGCCTCGTCGCTCGACTTTTCACCGCGAATGACCTCCACAAGAGGCATCTTGTGAACGGGGTTAAAGAAGTGCATCCCAACAAAGTTCTCTGGACGCGGATGCCCTTTTGCCATCTCGGTCACAGAAAGCGAGGATGTGTTGGTCGCGATAATACAGTCAGGCTTACAATGTCCCGCTGTCTCTCCGATCACCTTCTTTTTGATATTCATATCTTCGACGATCGCTTCGACAACGACGTCAAGCTGACCAAAGCCCGCGAAATCAAGTCCGCCCGTCACCTTTGCCATTTTGCGATTGAGGTCATAGCGGTCGATCTTTTTACGTTTAACAAGCTTGTCCCAGATCTCGCGCGCGTGGCGAAGCCCAAGTGCAACCGCGCCGTAGTTGATGTCTTTCAAACGCACATCGATACCGCGATCAGCCGCGACATACGCGATCCCGCCACCCATGGTACCGGCGCCAAGAACACCGATGGCTTTTACCGGCTTTGCTTTGACGTCACTGGTGACGCCGGTTTTTTTCTTCACCGACTCCATCAAGAAGAAGACGTTGATGAGGTTCTTGGAAACATCGGTGACCGCGACTTCGCAGAAAGCTTCGAGCTCAATCTGAAGCGCGCGAGCTTGATCCGACATACCATACGTTTGGTCGACGACATCAATTGCCTTCAATGGAGCCGGGTAATGCCCCGAAGTTTGCTCCAAAGTGCCGCTTTTCCATTTTCCAATGACAAATTTGCGAGCCGGGAAAAGCTCCATCGCCGCCATCATAGCGCCCTTTGGCTTATAGGCTTTGCGACGCTTGCCTTTGGAAGCCACTTCGCGCGCGAAGTCCAAAGCGCGAGCCTCCAGAAGCGATGGATGATACACACCATCTACCAACCCAAGTCGTTCCGCCTTGCGAGAGTCCACCGCACCACCTTTTACGATGATATCAAGCGCGGCCTGGTAACCAATCACCCGTGGCAAACGGACACAGCCGCCGAAGCCGGGGATGATTCCAAGTTTCACTTCTGGAAGACCGATCTTGGTCGACGGGTCATCGCTAGCGAGGCGGTAATCACACGCAAGAATCATCTCGCAACCGCCCCCCATGCAGGCGCCGTTCACTGCGGCGATCACGGGAATTTTCATGGACTCAATAAACCCGAAGATCTCGTGCGCCTTTGAAATTGCACCTTTAAAGTCTTCGGCTTTTTTCATCACGCGAATTTCGTCGATATCCGCACCCGCGATGAAGATCGAAGGTTTGCGCGAAACGATGACCGCCGCCTGAAACCCGCCGCGAGCCACCTCTTCAAGGACTTCCTTGAAGCGTACCATCACAGGGGTCGAGAACTTATTTACCTTCTCGCCGACGAGATCAAACTCGATCAACGCGATGCCATCTTTGGGGACGATGCGAATGGATTCTTGAATGCTCATTTTTCGTTCTTTCTCGTGTGTCTGATCGAAGTTGATCTGATCCATGTTGAATAATCCATATGTGTTTAAGATTCGTTTTGGATGACCATCGCTCCACCTTGACCGCCACCGATACAAAGTGTTGCTAGACCGAACTCTTTTCCTGTTCGCTTAAGCTGCTTCATCAAAGTCAAAACGATGCGCGTTCCCGTTGCACCGACCGGGTGCCCCAGAGCGATTGCGCCACCATTGACATTGAGCTTCGCCATATCGACCGAACCGACAGCCTTTGGAAGATCCAGCTTCTCGCGAGCGAATTTGTCACTTTCAAATGCACGCATACAAGCCAGAACCTGAGCCGCAAACGCCTCATTGAGCTCGATGTAATCCATGTCGCTAAGTTCAAGGCCCGCACGACGAAGAGCGATCGGCGACGAGTAGACTGGCCCAAGTCCCATGCGCTCAGGCTCAAGACCTGCAAACGCATACGACAAAACACGAGCCAGCGGTTTGTAGCCAAGCTTCTCGGCCTTTTCGCGACTCATGAGGATCACCATCGCCGCGCCATCCGTAATCGGGCACGCGTTTCCAGCCGTCACTGTTCCGTTTTTGCGATCAAAGATCGGCTTAAGCTTCGCCAGGGCTTCCATCGATTGCCCGTCTCGGGGACCGATGTCGGCTTCGACGACTTCTTTGAAGTTTGGCGGGAGATATACAGGGGTGATCTCCTCCGCCATGACGCCGTTTTTCATGGCCGCAACCGCGCGCTGGTGCGACTGAAGCGCAAACTCGTCTTGTTCTTTGCGCGAAAGCGTCCACTCTTTTGCAAGTAGCTCGGCCGTCTCCCCCATGTTCTTCCCGACAAAAGGATCCGTCAGACCTTCGACAATCGAAATCCGTGGTTTATACGGCGCACGCGCCATCGGGCTTGTCGTCAAAAGCCCCATGATCGCCTTCATATCAGCGCCGACCAAACCGGCCAAAGCTCCGAGCTGCTGTCCAGGAGACCTTGCGCCGCCAAGAGCTGCGATCGCCTTGGTGACTTCCGCCGAGTAGATCAAAGGCATCTGCGACATGCTCTCGGTTCCGCCCGCGACCACGACATCCGCCATGCCCGCTTTGATTTTATCAAAGCCCGTGCTGATGCTCTCCAGCGCCGAGGCACAATTGCGATGAACCGTGTGTGCCGACGTTCGCTGCGGAACTCCGGCACCCAACGCCACCACGCGACCGATATTGACCGCATCCGACGGACTTCCCGTATTGCCGATGATCACTTCATCGACCAAGTTCACATCGAAGTTCGTGCGAGCGAAAAGTTCGCGCAAAGCGACCCGCCCGAGTTCTGCGGGGTGAACAGTTTTGAGTTTCGTGTCAGCTTTCGCAAAAGGCGTGCGCAAACCATCGACGATGACGACGTCGCGCGGGCTTTTGGGTGATACAGACTTCGTTGACATGACCAGCTCCTTTTACGGCTTTAAAACGCCTTCGATGCTTAAGACTTAAACATTCGAAATTCCTTCGGAATTATTGTCAAAGAAAAGTATCAAAAAGGCTGCAAGAGTTTTCTTTTATGCGACAAGCAATGAACCGAATTGTCAGCTTGCGCCTCGGTTTGACTTGAGACGATACGCTTTCTACGCTTGGGACTTCATACCAAAGCGCCATAAATTCGCGCTGGTTATAGAGCGTTAGGACGTCACAACATGAGTTCAAATCCCCAATCGGAAAAGTCCCAGCTGGATCGCGAAGCCCTTGATTACCACCAGCGCCCCACCCCGGGGAAAGTCGAGGTTATCTCTAGCAAACCGGTCGCGACAGACCGCGCACTTTCTCTCGCGTACTCGCCCGGCGTCGCCGTCCCATGCAAAGAGATCGCAAAAGACCCAGAGCGCGTTTACGACTACACGACAAAAGGCAACCTCGTCGCCGTTATCACCAACGGGACCGCGGTTCTCGGTCTCGGCGATATCGGCCCTCTTGCCGGCAAGCCCGTCATGGAAGGCAAAGGCGTCTTGTTTAAACAATTCGCCAACATTAACGTCTTCGATCTCGAACTCCAGACGACCTCGATCGACGAATTCTGTAGCGCGGTAAAAGCCCTGGAACCGACTTTTGGCGGTATCAACCTAGAAGACATCAAAGCGCCAGAGTGCTTTGAAATCGAAGAGCGCCTAAAGAGAGAAATGAACATCCCCGTCTTTCACGACGACCAACACGGGACCGCGATCATCTCGGGCGCCGCTTTGTTAAATGCCTGCGAAATCACTGGCCGCAAGATGAGCGATATCAAGCTCGTGGTCAACGGCGCCGGAGCGGCGTCGATCTCGTGCACGCGAATCTTCATGGCTCTTGGCGTGAAACCGCAAAACATCCTGATGTGCGACTCCAAGGGCGTGATCTACAAAGGCCGCAAAGAGGGCATGAATAAGTACAAAGACCAATTCGCCGTCGAAACGCCGGCGCGTACACTGCTTGACGCCCTTAAAGGCGCAGACGTGTTTATCGGTCTTTCTGTCGCTGGCGCCGTCACCGAGGAAATGCTTAAAGTCATGGCGGATCGCCCGATCATCTTCGCCATGGCGAACCCGGATCCAGAGATCGACCCACCAACAGCGAGACGCATTCGCCCCGATTGCATCGTCGCAACAGGTCGCTCGGACTACGCCAACCAGGTGAACAACGTTCTCGGCTTCCCCTTCATCTTCCGTGGCGCACTGGACGTTCGCGCCACGCAGATCAATGAAGAGATGAAACTTGCCGCCGTTCACGCCTTGGCGAAACTCGCAAAAGAAGAAGTACCAGAGAAGGTTTCGGCGGCCTATGGCGGTCAGAGCTTTAGCTTTGGCCCCGAGTACCTGATTCCGAAACCATTTGATCCGCGCGTTCTGCTTTGGGTAACTCCGGCCGTAGCGAAAGCGGCGATGGACTCTGGTGTCGCGAAAAAACCGATCACCGACTTCCAAGCCTATCGCGACCGTCTCGAAGCCCTACAAGGCGCACGCACTGGTTTTGTTCGCTCGGTCATGCACCGGGTAAAAAACCAAGCGGTTGCCAGTGGCAAACAACTCCCGAAAATCGTCTTCCCCGAAGGGGTCTCGACGAAGGTTCTCAAAGCTCTGCAAACCGTCGCGCACGAAGACATCATTCAGCCGATCATTATCGGAAATCGCGAAAAAGTTTTGCAGCAAATGGACATCTTGGGGTTTGAAGATCTTAAAAATCTTCCGATCATCAATCCGATCGAGCACCCGAAATATCGCGAGTACGTCGACAAGCTCTTTGAACTCCGCCACCGCAAAGGCGTCATGGCCCGCGAAGCCGAGCGCTTGATGCTGGACCCTGACTACTTCGCCTCGATGATGGTTCATGCTGGCGACGCGCATGCCGTGATCACAGGCGCCACGCAGAACTATTCGGACTGCGTGAAACCCGTCTTAGAAATCATCGGTGCGGGCGCACGCAAAACGGCCAGCGGTCTCAATCTCGTGATTTTCAAAAACAAGATGCTTTTCTTTGCCGATACGACGATGAACATCAACCCGTCTGCCGAACAAGTGGCGACGATCGCGATTCACGCCGCTCGTGTTGCAGAGTACTTCCGCATTCAACCGCGCATCGCCATGCTCTCATACACAAACTTCCGTTCGCGCGGCGAAAACCCGTCGAAGATGCGGCAGGCAGCCGAGATCGTTAAGAAACGCTATCCTCATCTTATTGTCGACGGCGAGATGCAGGCCGACACTGCGGTGAACCCGGATATCGTCGAACGCATTTTCCCGTTCTGCGAGGTCAAAAACGGCGCCAATATTTTAATTTTCCCAAATCTCGACGCTGGCAACATCAGTTACAAACTGGTGCAGCAGCTAGGTGGCGGCGAAGTGATTGGGCCATTCCTGATGGGTGTGCGCAAACCTGCCAACGTGCTTCAGCGCACATGCACGGTCGACGACATCGTCAACACGGTGGCACTGACAGCCCTGCAGGCGCAGGCATTTATGGAAAACAGCTCGACTTACCCGGGCCCTGGCGAAAACATGTAGGAAATCGCACGCTTGGGCCAAGCCGTCCAAGCGTGCCTCGTCCCGCCAAGCCCCATAACCTATCGAATTCTAGAGTTTTTTCGCCGGACCTTAGAAGTGCTTGAAAGTCAGGCTAGACCTGCTTGAGAATAGTAGTAAGGGGGTCTTGCCATAGGAAAACGAGAAAATCCCAATTCCCGAACAAGCACCGGAGCCGGCCACGCGCCCGATGTTCCACCCATTAAATCACTCAACCAGCGCTGGGAATCTGGCAAGACACTTCTCAAACCCCGCGAGCGCATCATCTGTGTTGGAATCGGTCTTAAAAGCGAAAGCCTCGTCGACCTCAAGGAAAGCCTTGTCGAACTCGAAGAGCTCGTAACCTCGGCCGGCGGCGAAGTCGTCGGTTCCGTCACGCAGGTTCTCCCGCAATTCAACCCTGCAACTCTCATGGGCACGGGCAAAGTCCAAGAGATCGGCGAACTCGTCGATGAAGTTCAAGCTTCAGCCGTGGCGGTTGATCGCCATCTCTCGGGCGTTCAAATTCGAAACCTCGAAAATGAATGGAAAGTGCGTGTCGTCGACCGCAACCAAGTGATTCTCGATATCTTCGCTCAGCGCGCCCAAACCTACGAAGGAAAGCTGCAAGTCGAACTCGCTCAGATGCTCGATCAGCTACCCCGCATGGTCGACGCCTGGATGGGCTCTCTCTCTCGTCAGGGCGGCGGAATCGGAACACGCGGTCCTGGGGAAACGGCTCTTGAGATGGATCGTCGTCGTGTCCGCGAGCGCGTGAAGCAGATCAAAAAACAACTCGAGAACGTCAGCTCGCACCGCGCGCAACACCGCGCTTCGAGACGGCGGAACAAAACTCCAAGCTTTGCACTCATCGGCTATACGAACTCCGGCAAGTCGACGCTTATCAATCGCCTTACGCAGTCCAATGTTTTGGCGAAAGATCAGCTCTTCGCAACGCTCGATCCTACGACAAGAAAAGTCTTTCTTCCGGACTCACCACCGGCCGTCGTCACCGACACCGTGGGCTTTATCCGAAAACTTCCCACCGGCCTTATCGAAGCTTTTAAGGCCACGCTCGAAGAGTCCGGCGATGCAGATATTCTTATCCACGTCGTCGACCTCGCATCGCCTCAGATGACAACTCAGATCGAAGTCGTAAATGGCTTGATCGAAGAATTTGGCTGGGGCCACAAACCCGTGATCCACGTCTTCAACAAAGTGGACGCAGCTCCTTTCGAACGACAATTCCACGTCAAAGCCTTCCCACGTGTATTTGTTAGCGCCCTCACCGGCGAAGGGCTTGAGCGCTTAAAGCGCGTCATGGTCGAACAGATTGAGGCCTTGAGCCAAGAGTTTGATCTCTTCGTTCCAAGAGATGCCGAACACAAAATCTTTGACCTTGGGCGCGAAACCAAGATCTTAAGACGCGAGCCAGGAAGCTCCGGCACCTATCTACGTGTTGCTCTGACACCAGCCCTTCTTACGAAGTGGAAAGAGTTTCTTGTCGAAGCAACCGCCCCACAGCCATGATGGGTGTGGTATGAAGATGCTCCGAAACGTCATATCGCTCCTACCTCTCGCTCTCGCTGCCACAATGCACTCGGCGTCGGCGGCAGGACCTGACGAGCGCCCCGTTTGCACGCCTGAACTTCTCTTGCGAAAGACCGTCGCCGACCGCGCGACACCAAGCTGCAAAGACCTTTCAAAATCGCCTCTCGACCTCAGAAAAACGAAAGACGAAGCCGACGGCGTGCTTTTTAACTATGCTCTTGTCGGCAAACGCGAACACCGAAGCGCCATCGAAAATTTCGGACGCAATTCCTCTGCCGCCGACAGCAAACGCGCTCTCGAGATCGCAAAAGAAGCCCGCCAGTACGCTATCGATTACATCACCGGCAAACGCGACGAAACGACATGGTCGACCGAGACCAAAGCGATCGTCGAACGTATTAAGGCTCTGGAGTTTCGCATCTCCGAGCTTTCGGATGGCGATTGTTACGATTACGGCGACGTGGGGTACCCACAAGCAGCCTATAATAGCTTCGAGCACACTATCGGTATCTGTGTCTCGATGGCGAAAACCCACTCCGAAGGGATCTTCGCGACGATTGCACACGAGATCGGACATGCCGTCTCAAGCTGCAATATGAAAATCCCACTGGTGAAATACGAAGAGATCACGACCGACGACACACGCTGTCTTTTGGGACTCGACGAAAACAATTTCGACATTCGAGAAGAAGATCTCGACATGGAGACCCAGCGCGTGGTGCGCGCGCATCGCGAGGTCAAACAAGGGCTTGATCTCGACCCCCAAAGCACAGACCTCTTCGCCAAGTGCGGACGTGCGACGAGAGTCTTAGGAAGCGCGCTTTCCGAAGTGACTGCCTTTAAGGCCTTTGATGCTTGCGCGACGAAACGCTTCGCGAAAGATTACCGGAAATACGTCGCCGCAAAGGTGTTTCATTGGGACGAACTTCCTCCCCGCCTCTCACCGCAGTTTCAAGCGCTCGCCGACAAATTCATGAGCGAAAACCCTCAGAGCTGCTACAGAAAAGCCGAAGAGAACTTCGCCGACACCTTTAGCGCCCATCTCGTGGCGCTTCGCCACGCCAAGGAGTTCTCACACCGTTCACCCCAAGCCTCCCACGATGCCTATAGCGAAGCCGTCTTTGATCTCACCTCCACTTACTGCGTGGGCCGCATCGAAGGACGAAACCTCTCAAACCCTCATCTCTACCCGAATGATCGCGACCGGGTTTTGACGTACTTCACTCCGCCCTACGCACAAAACTTCCTCAACTGCCGCAATCTCGATCAAAACCTCTGTACGCTCCCATTGGATCCGGCAAGCTATACATCGCCCTCTACACCGGCATCTTCTTCACCAGCCCGCGACCGAGGCCGTGTACGATGACGATGTTTCCGCGCCTTGCACTCGCGTTTGGGATCCTCGTTGCCGGCGAACTGGCATTCGGCAAAACGGCCGTCCCCGCGCTCTCTGACAGCCCTATTGAAACGCAGTTTCGAATTCAGTTCGGGAGCCGCTATCAACGCGTCTTCTTCGCTACGACCCCTCCCAAGGGTTTTGGTGTCGTCAAGCCTCTGGAGCCCAGAGGGCTTCTCACGGAACACAGCGCTCAAGGAGACTATGCGGCAAGTCTTGGTTTGGATGAAATCGCGAAACTCAAATCTCAAACCGGCGTGTTTTTAAAAAAGACGAAGAACGCCGAGCCATCCAAGGCTCGAACCTGTTTTGATCCGGTAGATATTCAGATCTTGGGGCAACCACCAGCGAGACGGTGCCGCGAAGCCATGACTCGGGCGCAAAAGAAGCTATTTCTTAAACTCGTAAGCAATCTCGCCGAAGCCGCAAAACGCTAGTGCCTTTGCTACTCGTCACCGACCACGAAGTTTCAACCGCGCCTCACGGCGCTTCTTTGCATCTTCATAGCGGCGTTTCTCGGCCTCTGTCTCAACCTTTAATGGCGCAATCGACGTCGGCTTTTTCTCGGCATCTAGAGCGACGAACGACAGGTAGGCACTCGCCGTGTGAAAAGTCTCTCCCGTACGCGGGTTTTCGGCGTCGACACGCACTCCGACTTCCATAGAAGTCTTTCCGACGTAGTTCACGCTGGCTTTTAAGTTCACCGTCCATCCGATAAAGACCGGCTGCACAAACTGTAGGTAATCGATCGAAGCCGTCACCACAGGAAGGCGCGAATGCCGCTGAGCCGTGATCGCGCCACAGATATCGATCCACGACATGATAACTCCACCAAACACCGAGCCCAGGGCGTTGGTGTGCTGCGGGAGTACCATCTCTGTCATCATGGTTTGAGATTCAGCTACGGGACGTTCGCTCTTGGTATTTGCCATGTATCAAGTTTCTCTTGATTCATAGCCAGAGTCGACACGTGTTTAAGACTTAAAGAGTTTTGCCAGCTGAACATGTACTTGAACTTGCTCGACAAGCAGGTAGCCCAAAGCGCCGCCACCCAAAGCTCCCATCCCCAATCCAATCAACCAGCCGATGGGAACTTGAAATGCACCATCTCCTTGTTGCGGCTCATGTCCGACAACCATCGAACCGAGTCGATACAAGAGAGCGTCCTCTTTGCTCGCAAAAAACACAAAGATGGCAATCGTCGTTGCGAGAATAGAAATGATATAAATGAGTATTTTCATAAAGGCCCTCGACGCGTCGCAAATCAAAAAACAAGGAGGTACCTAAAATAGCAAAGGCCGGATCGCTGTCTCTTTACCTATGCGACCCAGCCCTTACTTTGGAATTCTACGAGTCGCGGATCGAAGGAGACTCCGCTCCTTCGCGTACCCACAGAGGAATTAGATGCCGAACGCGCCGACGTCGCCGTTGCCGTTTCCGCCGCCAACACCAGTTCCTTCGTTACGAATAGGAGCTGCTGCTGTCGCAGAACCTGCAGTGAGGCCAGCAACTGTCGTGCTGCCAACAGGCATGGTGTTGATCGCCGAAGCTCCCGCAGGAATTTCGTTGCGTGTTGGCTGAGCTGGTTCGTTGTCCACGAAACCAAGGTGCGGCAAGCACCAAACGATCAGCTGAGCACGCGACTTCACGCTCATCTTTTTATAGATGTTTGTGAGGTGGAACTTCACCGTTTTTTCAGTGACGAAGAGCTGATTTGCTACTTCTTTGTTCGACAAACCTTTCGAAACAAGTTCCGCGACTTCCGCTTCACGGTTCGAAAGACCCTTTTGAATCAACACATCTCTGAGCATCCTTGCTCCCTCCGCTTTGTGTTTTTAATTCCCCTGTAATCAGACCAACAGTCTTCTCTGGTATCCGATTTCTCTTTTTCTTCCTCTATCAAATCGATCATTCAAGTTCGATTATCAGCGCTCTTGAGCCGTTCAGCTCCCGTCTGATCTCTATCCATAAGACCGGACTAGCTCGCCATTCGGTTAGTGGGACCAGCAAATTCGTAGAACCCTGACCGGTGATCACCAACCTGTATCAAAGTCTGACAGTGGTTTAGGCCGTTTGCCAAGCCCCCATTTCAGACCTTTATCGAATTCTGGACTCGGCCTGCGTCGGGAATGAGCACCATCGACGCCTCTAAATCTAAACTGAGATCGAGGTTTTAGGTCCACCCAGTTCGACAAATGTCCGAAATAACTCCCAAAGGACAAAACGCAGGACCATCACAAAGCCTAGCTCATTCACCCCTCAGGCCTCGACAGAAACCGAGTCCTGACTGACTCCTAAACGAGACCTCAGTCGGTCCAAAACCTCATCCGTCGACTGTCCCGGCACCGGCCAGACTCCAAAAACATCGTCGATCTGCCGTCCCCAGGTATGCACTTTCGCCCACTGAATGGATAGGCCTAGATCCGCAAGCGCGGCGACAGCACTTAAGAGAGCGCCACGAAAATCACGACCTCGGAAACTCACGACCCACTCGGAATCTGACTGCGAGAGAAGAGTGACGCTCTCGAAAGTTCCCACAAACTCCGTTTTTGTATCCCCGCTGCTGGCTCCGCTTGCCACCGCTTGCGCCACCAAAAGTTTATCAAGCTTTGCTTCAAGCCCCTTTAGCTGCCTTGGCGGCTTCACTTCGATCCAATCGTAAACACCAAGCTGCATGTCCGAAAGCAAACTCGCATGCCGAACCGAAAGCCCTGCCGCCTGAAGCGCGCGCGCCATTCGTGAAAAAAGCCCCGCTTCATCGCGAACGGCGTGAAATCGAATCCAAACGCGATTCTCACGTGGTACTCGCACCACACGAACACGAATCCGCGCCCCCTCCTCGCCCAACATGATCTCTCTTAGGCTCTCGAGATCCTTCGCAAGTGCCGCGACCGGAACACTTGCCACAACAAAGGGATCTAACCGATCTAAAGCCTTGAGCCACTCCTGAGGGAGCTGCTCGCGGAGGCGTTTTTCCAGTTCAGCCATTTTAAGCGCTTCAGGCGTTTCGAGATTTTTAATGAGGTCAAAAAGCAGCCGCTCTTTCCACGGCGTGTAGGCCTCGCGGTTGGTCGCCAAGATATCGACGCAGGTGAAGACAGCAAGCCGATGCAGGCGTTTACCTTCGATTCCTTTGGCTCGCAGACTTCGCCACGTCGAGGCCGATGCCGGATTCCCGCGAAATGCCGCGACCGAGAGTTCGAGATGATTTTCAATTAGCCAAAGAATTTCCGGGATGGCATTTGGCGATACACCCCAGCGCACAAGATCGACCTTGGCAATTTCCACGGAGCGGTCGGAATGCTCGCCGCCCGCCCCCTTGCCGACGTCATGATAAAGCGCCGCCCAACCCAAGATCGCCCAATCATCTCCAGAAAGACCTAATGTGATTTTTTTTAGTCGTCCCAGAACCGTCGGACGCTGACAAACACGCTTCATCTCACGAAGCGCTTGCAGCAAGTGCGTGTCGACCGTGTAGCGATGGTATTGATCGTGCTGAACGTAGCCGACGACTTTTTTAAAATCAGTGACCGCGAGATCTATCCACCGCGAACGAAAAAAAGCGATCGCCAGATCCTCGTCGCGACGAGGATCCACCGCCTTCGTCAGAATTCGACCCAAGGCTTGTTGCGCTTTACGCTTCTCAGCTTCCGTTCCACGCTGACTTGCGCGATAGAGCTTAAACCCAAGATCGCGAGCTTTGGCTTGCGCCATCAAGGACGGGTCTGTTTCCAAACTCTCAGCAAGCTCCACGAAGCTCTCCGGTCTTGCCGAGAGTTTTTTTAGCTTGGCGTCCGGAAGTGTTGCGAAGGCAAAGTCGACATCCGTGTAAAACGAAACCCGAGCCAGACCCTTTTGCACCTCACGCATGAAGTCCTTGCTGCTGGCAAAACCAAACCACTTGGCAAGGTTTGGCTGTTCGTGAGCATTCAAAAGATCCCCGCCGCCTTCCCCGACTTGCGAAAGCGCACGACAGTATAGAAAGAACCTTCGATAATACTCGTAGACCTCGGTTGCATGCGCCCGCTCGGCACTTTTAAAGCGGTCAGGAAAGAGCGAGCGCAGCTGAAGCGCCTGTCCGAGATCTCTTAAACCACCTGGACCATATTTCAGATTCGGCTCCAAAAAACCAGCCACCGAGTTCGATCGCTCTTGGCGCTCGTCGCGCTCGTGCTTAAGCGTCGAGAGCATCTGTTTTCTTTTGCGCAAATGCCGCCCTGAGCGAACACCGAGCTTCTCCACGACCGCATCCAGAGCTTTCATGAAAAGACCCTGACTTTGTTCCGTCAGTCCGCGCGCGGTGAGAAGCGCCAAGACATCAAATGTCTCCACCCCTACCGTAAGATCATCGTAGCTCTCCGGGATACGACTTCGAATCGGAAGTCCGGCCTCTTGCGCATGGCGTGTGATCTGCGCAGCGGCCTCGGCATCACCCAAAAAAAGCAGATCGAGATCAGATTTCGGAGTGAGCTCTCGACGCGCCCAGCTTCCCAGGGCCACAGGCTGAGCCTTTTGCCATTGCGTTTTGAGTTCATCCGTCGACAAAAGACGATCCAAGATGGCGCCTTCCAGCGCATTGGCAAAACGCTCGTAGTCGAGTGTTTCGAAGTCCTCTTCGTCCCCCGTAGGTGGCTTGGAAGGGCGAATCAGTTCGCGATCTACCAGTTCGCGAATCGTTTCTTCAGGAAGAAGAAGACGATTTCGCGATCGTCGAACGACGCCCTTTGAAATCAAGCCCGTCGAACTCAGTGAAGCTCCGCTGGAATCTCGCTCGCCCATTTCGAAATCTTGCCCAAGGCCTCAAGTGGTGTCGAGCGATTGACGTCAAATCTTTGAATTTCCCGAAGAAGCTCACGAAGCTTCTCAGGAACTTGCGGCCTCACGACTTCACCAAATCCCATCTGCACCGGCGATGACTGCGTCCGCGACGCCTTTGTCGCACGCGCCGCCAGAGCCTCCACCGCGGCTACACGAGAAACCTCATGCATTGCTTTACCATTTCCAAGTGACCCCTCGACTTCGCGAAGAATTTCCTCCGCTCGCGTTGTCACAGAACCAGGCAAACCCGCAAGCTTCGCGACATGAATCCCGTACGACTTTCCGGCCGCTCCAGAAGTCAGGCGATGCAAGAACGTAATCTCAGATCCCTTCTCCGAGATCGCCATGTGGGCCGACAAGATCTTTGGAAACTTCGTCTCCAAAGCCGTGAGTTCATGATAGTGAGTCGCAAACAGCGTGAGCGCGGACTTTTCACTTAAGAGGTATTCCAAAATCGCTTGCGCCAGACTCAAGCCGTCAAACGTTGCCGTTCCACGGCCGATTTCATCGAGAACCAAAAGCGTTCGCTCAGTTGCCGAAGCCAAAATCTCAGAAGTCTCCTTCATCTCCACCATGAAGGTCGAAAGACCTTCCGAGAGAAAATCGCTTGCCCCGATCCGAGTCGCTACGCGATCAAATATCGAAACCTGCGCCTCTTCGGCCGGAACAAAGCTTCCCATCTGAGCCATGATCACGGCAATCGCGACTTGTCTCATCAAAGTCGACTTACCGGCCATGTTAGGCCCCGTGAGAAGCAAGCACTGTCCATTTGAAAGTGCGATGTCGTTGGCAACAAACGGCAGCTTCAGCGTTTGCTCGATAACTGGATGCCGGGAGGCTTTTAGCGTGACGCTAACCGGTGTCTCGCTTCCACCTACAAATCGAGGCCTTATGTAACGCTGATCAAGAGCCAACCAACCAAGCGCAGACACGACATCAAGCTCTGCAAGCTCAATGGCAAATGCGGAAAGCGCTTGTGACTCCTTTAAAACGAAACCGACAAGACGGCTAAACTCTTCTTCTTCAAGCTTGAGTCTACGGTCTTCCGCCGACAAAACCTTCGCTTCCAGCTCCGAAAGCTCCTTTGTCGTATAGCGCTCGGCATTCGCCAGCGTTTGCTTTCGATCGTAACGATCCAGCGGCACACGCTCGCGGTGCGTGTTCGTGATCTCGATCGAGTAGCCAAAAACGTTGTTGTATCGAACCTTCAGCGACGAGATCCCGGTCAGTTCACGCTCACGCGCTTCAAGCTCCAAAACCAGGCGCGAAGCATCTGTCGAAAGCTGAATCAATTCATCAAGGTCCGCTCGGGCACCCACGCGAATCGCTCCGCCTTGACGTACATAAACAGGTGGCTCCTCGGCGATCACCCGCGTGATCTCACGAGCCACGCTTAAAGCACGCTCTTTGATCAACGCTACCTTTGCCGCCATTTCCTGAAACTTTGGATCAACAGAGGCTGCAATCTCCCAAGCTTCCGATCCATGCGCCAAAGATTCCGCAAGCGCGATCAGATCACGCGGTCCACGCGAGGGTTGCCCGATTTTGGCGATCCGCCGAGGAAGATCACCGACGCGCGAAAGACGCGTGCGCAGTTCACGATTTTCGCTATCATGATCATACCAAGACTCCACACGATTGAGCCTCGCTTCGATTCCACGCACATCCACCAAAGGAAGTTGAAGCCAAGACTTTAAAAGCCTCGCTCCACCACTGGTCTTTGTTCTATCAATGGCCTTAAAGAGCGAGCCGTCGGCGTCACCGCGATATGTGCCAAATACTTCCAAATGACGAAGCGTCGAACTCGAAAGCACCATCCGGCTCTCAAGACCGCGCTCTTCAAAACTCGTGAGGCTCATGAGCCAAGCTTCGGCCGCACCTTTTAGAGGACCATCGCCATTGGAAAACTGTCTTACCGCGTACGAGATCAGACGTTGCGCGGCTTCCGGAAGCAAGGCCGCATCCACATACGGATGATCCTGTTTCAGAAGCTCGCCATCGGCCGCCATCCAATCAACTCGGTCATGAGTCGTAAGCGACCGACCAAGCCGCCTAGCACGTTCGGCTTCCTCTTCCGTAGGCGAAGCAAGCACCCATTCAACAGCACCAAGACTTTCCAAAAACTCCCAACGTCGTTCCAATGGAACCGAGCGAAAGAAAAACGCTTCGCCCGTCGAGACGTCCAAAAACGCCAGTGCGCCGTTCAAATCCCAGCTTGCAAGATAATTGGCCTTCGCCGCATCCAGCGTATCGGGATCAAAAACAACACCAGGAGAAAGGGTGCGCGTGATCCCACGCTTCACCAGACCTTTTGCGTTCTTCGGATCCTCTAACTGATCACAGATGGCGACTTTGAAACCAGCCGCAAGCAGCTTATTGATCGCAGGTCCAACCGCGTGATGAGGGACGCCACACATCGGTGTTTCGTCTTGCGATTTTTTGTTTCGCGACGTCAGCGCAATGCCAATAACGGGTGCCGCGATCTCGGCATCGCGATGAAACATTTCAAAGAAATCACCCATCCGAAAGAGAATGACTTTGTCAGGATGAGCCGCTTTCACGTCCCAATACTGAGTCATGAGAGGTGTTAGTTTTGTGGGTTTTCCGGCCGAAATCGCAGGCGTTGAATTCATGTATTTTGGCTATCATGAAGCGCCGCGAGTTTGCCACTTTGCGGCCTTGCGTAAGGCAGCGCCGCGCGCAATGTCATGCCTATTCTTTAAGCTTTTTAAGCAAATATCGAAACTCTCTCGCCGAAAGTGCGGCGCGAGTCGCATTGGTGGCAGCTCCCGCATGCCCGCCCTCCATGTTCTCATAGTAGAGCACGGGGTGTCCGTACTCGATCAAGCGCGCCACCATCCGCCTTGCGTGACCTGGATGAACCCGATCATCGCGAGTCGACGTCGTGAAAAACGCTTCCGGATATTTTCCGTCTTTCTTCAAGTTCTGAAACGGCGAATAGCGCTCCAAGAAAACTCGATCTTGTGGACTCTCCGGATCACCGTACTCATCAACCCAGCTAGCACCCGCCAAAAGCTTGTGAAAGCGAAGCATGTCGAGAAGAGGAACCTGGCTCACGATCGCGCCAAAAAGTTCCGGCCTTTGCGTGAGAGCAACGCCGGCAAGCAGCCCGCCATTGGAACCGCCACGCATTCCGATATGAGGTGCGGAAGTAAAACCACGTTTCGTAAGATCCTCGGCAATCGCAAAGAGATCATCAAACGCGTTTTGCCGTTTTTCTTTTTGAGCCGCCTGATGCCACTTGGGGCCAAACTCTCCGCCGCCGCGAATATTGGCAAGCACGTATGCACCACCACGTTCCAACCACACTTTTCCTGTCGTCCCGAGATACGTTGGGACCGACGGAATCTCAAAACCGCCATAGGCGTAAATCAGAGTCGGCAGACGCTTGGCCTTCATCGCCTGCTTCACCTCGTCGGTCGCTTTTGGAAACACGATGAAGTAAGGAACACGCGTGCCGTCGCGACTCTTCACCGAGCGCGACTCCACCTTCATTCCGGCGGGATTAAAACGATCCGGAGTCGTTCGCAAAAGCTCAGGCTTCGCCGTCTCGCCCATCAAGAACATGCGATGCGGAGTAAGAAAGTCCGAATAAAAAATCGTGTAGAGCGATTCGTCGTAGCGTGTGGACGCAAGGCTGATCGTGCCTTTAGCGCCCGGCACTTGCACGGGCGTTAGACTCCACTTGGCCCCTCGGCCAGCGTCAGCCTTCATGTCCACCTTCGCCAACCGCCCTTGAACGTCTTCCAAGTACGTGATCAAGACCGCGTTCTTCGTCACACCGACGCGGCCATAAGCCTGCCTTGCATTGGGCTCAAACACGGTTTCCAGACGAACCCCTTCGCCATTTTGCAAACGGCGATAGTCGACCGCGTACACAGCGCCTGATTTCACCTGACGCCCAAAAACTTGCGCGGGCTTTTTAAATGTGAGGATCAAACGGCCGTGCACAAGACCTTCGACGTCTGTCTCAGGCGGAACAGAAACCTTCGTCCATTTCCCCGCAGGGTTCGGAAGAAAAATCTCGCTCTGATAGAACGTGATCGCGCGCGTGATCAGCGGAAGCGTTCGATCTCCATCCGGGGTCCATTCGCGCAATGTGCCGGCGGCCACGGCGACATCGTTAGGCTCGCCGCGGAAAACCTCTTGAGCCTTTTCGATCGGCTCCCCTCTTGTCCAAACACGCACCGTGATCGGGTACCCCGACTTGGATATCGTGCCTTCGCCGTGGTTTACCCCTAGCCAAATCGAATCATCATCTCGCCAGCCAAGGCGCACCTTGCCCTCTGGGACTACAAAACCGTCGGCAACAAACTGCTTCTTCTCCAGATCATATTCGCGCGTGTAAACCGCGTCGCCCCCACCTTTCGAGAGCAGAAGCAAACAACGCTCCCAGCGAATCGGTGCGCACAGAAGCCCCTTAAAAACCCAGTTCGTCTTTTCATCGGCGGCGATTTTGTCGATGTCGATCAACGTCTGCCAGTTTTCGCGTTTTGCTTTGAAGTCAGAAAGCGACTGGCGGCGATAAATGCCTTTGATATTCTCTGGCCCCTGCCAAAAGTTTTCGACATAGACCTCCGCCCCACGCGAACGGATCGAGATTCCCGGGATTCGATCC
>CAUJGS010000012.1 GCA_963170185.1 Bdellovibrionota bacterium | reverse complement strand
ATCCCATGCTCTTTGTTGTAGGCTTCCTGAATCCCGCGACGACGCTGAGTCTCGCCGATCGCCTTTTTCATGGAGTCGGTCATATTGTCGGCGTAAAGAATCACATAGCCTTCGGCGTTTCTCGCCGCGCGCCCGATCGTCTGAATCAAGCTTCGTTCGCTTCGCAAGAAACCTTCTTTATCCGCATCCGTGATCGCAACCAGCGACACTTCCGGGATATCAAGACCCTCACGAAGAAGATTGATCCCGATCAACACATCAAACACCCCTAAGCGAAGATCGCGAATGATCTCCGTTCGCTCGACCGTCTTTACATCGCTGTGCAGGTACTTCACCTTTAGCCCAAGTCCCTCATAGTACTCGGTCAAATCTTCCGACGAACGTTTTGTCAGCGTCGTGATCAGAACACGTTCATTCTTTGCGATCCGCGCTCGGATCTCTTTTAAAAGATCGTCAACCTGGTGTTTGGCGGGGCGAACTTCCACATTGGGGTCCAAAAGACCCGTCGGGCGAATAATCTGTTCGACGATCAAACCCTCGGACTTTTGAAGCTCGTAGGGTCCTGGCGTCGCCGAAACATAGACGACATTGTCCATGAGTTTTTCAAACTCTTGAAAGTTCAAAGGTCGGTTATCAAGCGCACTTGGCAGACGGAAACCATGATCCACAAGCGTCATCTTGCGGGCGCGGTCGCCACGATACATCCCGCCGATCTGAGGAACCGTAACGTGGCTCTCGTCGATAAAACACAAGAACTCTGGCGGAAAGTACTCTAAAAGAGTCGGCGGCGGTTCACCTGGCTGCCGGCCCGTTAGATGGCGAGAGTAGTTCTCGATCCCTTGGCAAAAACCAAGCTCTTCCATCATCTCGATATCATAATACGTGCGCTGCTCAAGGCGCTGTGCCTCAAGAAGCTTCATCTGAGCCTTCATCTCCGTGAGGCGCTCAAGAAGCTCGGTTTGAATCGTCTTGATCGCCTGTTTGGCGCGGTCTTCATCGGTCACATAGTGGCTACCCGGATAAATCGCGACTTGGTCGAGATCTTCCAAAACCTCTCCGCGCAATGGATCGATCCACGAGACCTTTTCGATGAAGTCACCAAAGAACTCGACACGAATCACGCGGTCTTCTTCGTAGGGCGGATGAATGTCGATGATGTCACCGCGAACTCGAAATTTTCCGCGATGAAAGTCGATGTCGTTTCTCGCGTACTGAATGCGAACGAGTTCCCTAAGAAAATGATCGCGGCGCATTTCGCTTCCCACCACGATGTGGATCATCATGCCCTCGTACGCCTCCGGCGAACCAAGACCGTAGATACACGAGACCGAACTCACGATGATGACGTCACGACGATCAAAGAGCGAACGCGTGGCGGAGTGGCGCATGCGATCAATCTGCTCGTTGATAGCCGAATCCTTTTCGATAAAGGTATCAGTCGAAGGAATATAGGCTTCTGGCTGGTAGTAATCGTAGTAAGAAACAAAGTACTCGACCGCGTTTTCCGGGAAGAGTTCTTTAAACTCGGCATAGAGCTGCGCTGCAAGCGTCTTGTTGGGAGCTAGAATCAATGTCGGAAGGTTTGTCTGCTGAATGACGTTCGCCATGGCAAACGTCTTTCCCGTACCCGTCGCGCCCAAGAGCACCTGATGTTTTGTGCCCGCTTGGATATGATCGATCATCTCTTTGATCGCGCGCGGCTGGTCCCCAGCCGGCTTCATCTCGGTTTTAAGCTTAAAATTCCCGACGGGTGTACGCGCCCGACGCCCACCAGGTAAACTCATTACTTTGCCACTTCCCAGCGTGTGCCTTCGGCCGTGTCCGAAATCGAAATACCGAGTGCCGCAAGTTCATCGCGAAGCTTATCGCTTGTCGCAAAATCTTTGGCTTGCTTCGCAGCCCAACGCGCTTGCACCTTCGTATCGATCTCAAGACGCTGAAGGCCCTTTTGTGAAAGCAACATATCATCCAGCGTTGTCAAAAACTGAACTGCCGGCTGCTGATAGAGCGAAAAGAGCGAACCCGTCTCACGCATCCAAACCAAGAATGCTTTTGCGTTCGCAAAAGAATCTGCGTTTGGTTTTCCAGGCTTCACTGTCGCGTTGTAAGCACGGATCACATTGAACACTTCCGCGAACGCCTCGGGCGTATTGAAGTCGTCATCCAATGCCAAACCCAGCTTCTCTGCTCCCTTTGTCATGGTGTCTAAAAGCGAAGTCGCTACTTTTCCACCCTCGATCACCGTGCCTGCCATCAGGCGTTCGGCGTGCGCCATCGCCGAGTACGCGCGTGCTAGGCCCGCAATCGCTCGCTCGATACCTTGATCCGAAAAATCGCTGATGCTTCGATAGTGAACCGAGAGAATCATGAACTTGTAGATCTCGGCATTGTACTGCTTTAGGAACTCGCGCGCCGTGCGCACATTGCCAACCGACTTCGACATTTTGCGATCGCCAAAGTTGATCATGTTCCAATGCATCCAATTATTAACAAATGGCTTCCCGCTAGCACCTTCGCTCTGTGCCACTTCGTTTTCGTGGTGCGGGAATATGAGATCCATTCCGCCACCATGAATGTCGATCGTGTCGCCGAAGATCGCCTTCACCATCGCCGAACACTCGATGTGCCACCCTGGGCGCCCTGCGCCCCAGCGAGATGGCCACGACTGTTCGCCGGGCTTGGCCGGCTTCCAAAGTGCAAAATCCAAAACATCGCGCTTTTTTTCGCCCGGCTCGACCCGCGTTCCCGTGCGCATGTCGTCGATGTCTCGGCGAGAAAGCTTTCCGTATTCGGCAAAGCTACGAACAGCGTACAAAACTTCGCCGTCGACTTCGTAGGCCTTTCCGTTCTCGATAAGTCTCGCGATCATCGTCTCGATATCCGCCAAATGCTCGGTCACCTTCGGGTTCATGTCATGCGCGCGAAGCCCAAGGTTCTGAAAGTCCGTTTTATACTCACCGATGTAGCGCTCGCTAATCACCAGCGAATCGACGTTTTCTTTCAGACTTCTCGCCAAAATCTTGTCGTCGATATCGGTGAAGTTAGAAACGTATTTTACCTTGTAGCCTTTTTTCTCTAACCAATTGCGAACAAGGTTAAAGAACACAGGCCCACGAAAGTTTCCAACGTGAAGGAAATCGTAAACCGTGGGACCACACACATAAATCGAGACCTCACCCTCTTTCAGAGGCTTAAACTCGACCTTGTCCTTCACCAACGTATTATAAATCTGCAGTCCCACTACCTACTCCTTGGCAACACTTACAGACACATCTCGACGCGCTTAAGAAGCGACGATTTATCTAGTAACGGAACCAAGATCTTAAGCTCGGTTCCGTGCGGCTGCCCGATCACGGCCACGCGAATCGGCATAAAAAGATGTTTCCCTTTTACGCCGGCTTGTTCTTTTACGCGATCTTGCATCGCTGCGAATTCTGTTTCCGAAATTTTGTTTGCCGCGTGGCTCGAAAGCTCGGCCTTCCATGCGGCCCAAACTTTTTGCGACTCTGGCCAGCCTTTTACTTCGGCTGCTTCCGGCTTTACAGCAAACTTCGAATCATCCAACGCCTCAAAAAGTTTTGGCGCATCTGCCAAAGTCTGCATCGATGTCTTAAACGCCGTTAAAGCGTGATCGCGCCACTGGGCGTCTTGGGCCTGCGGAATCGAAAGGCCCGCTTCTTTCAAAAACGGCTCGATACGTTTCCAAAGTTCGTCATGTGGAAGCGCACGCAAGTACATCGAGTTCATCCACAAGAGCTTGGTTTCATCAAACACCGCCGGTGCCGAGTTGAATCGCTCGTGCGTGAAAAGACTGATCTGTTCTTCACGAGACAAGATCTCGCGACCGTCGGGCGAAGACCAACCAGAGAGCAAGATAAAGTTATTGAGCGCTTCGGGCAGATACCCTTTCACCTTAAAGTCATGGCACGAAGTCGCGCCGTGACGCTTTGAAAGCTTCTGCTTGTCCGAGCCTAAGATAAACGACAAGTGACCAAAGCGTGGCGACTCCAAACCAAGCGCTTCAAAGATCATCATCTGGCGAAGTGTATTGGAAAGATGCTCTTCGGCGCGAAACACGTGCGTGATCTTCATCAACGCATCGTCAATGGCGCAGCAGAAATTGTAGACAGGCATTCCATTTGAACGAATGCAGACAAAGTCGCCAACCATGTCCGAAGGAAAACGCACATCGCCGCGTACAAGGTCTTGCACAACGTAGTCGCGCTTTTCTTTAACGTGAAACCGAATCGCCGCTTGTTCGCCAGCCGCCACACGCTTACGCGCCTCCGCTAGTGGTACCATGTCTTTTGGCGCATCGATTTGCGGTGGTTTTCCCGCTTTCACCAAAGCATCTTTGATCGCATCAAGCTCGGCATCGGTGCGGAAATCATAGTACGCGTGCCCGGCCTCTAAAAGACGATTGGCGTAATCCATGTAGATCTCTTTGCGACGACTCTGACGATAAGGACCGTAAGGTCCCATATCAGAATAATCCGCAGGATTTGGTCCTTCATCCCAACCAAGATCCAACCACTTCAAATCTTCGATCTGCATACGCATCGACTCTTCCGTCGAGCGCTCGAGATCGGTGTCTTCGACGCGAAGAATGAACTGTCCGCCAAAACGTTTTGCATAGAGGAAGTTATAGAGAGCCGTACGTGCGCCACCGACGTGAAGATAACCCGTCGGGCTTGGAGCAAAACGAACTCGAACATTCTTAGTAGTAGATGCGGACAAAGGAGCCTCCGAATAGAACTTTTGGGCACTTAAAACCCAAGCTATAAGAGGCCATAATAAAACGAACCCGGTTGTTTTCACAACCGGGCTCTCCCCTAGATCACTTTCCCCAAACGATATTACCCTTTGAGCGGTATCACGCACTGCGCATAGGCCCAGTGGTGAATCAGCTTTCGGTGAGGTCCAAGATGGCCTTCACATCAGCCTCTTTCATCAGCTCGTCTCGCCCTGTCGCCAGAATGAGTTCCTTGATGAGAAGGCTTCGAGCGGTGTCGAGCATCTTGCGCTCGCCAAAGCTCAATTCTTTGTCGACTTTCAAAAGGAAAAGGTCGCGCAAAACTTCCGCGATCTCACGAACGCCGCCCGTTTTGATCTTTTCCATGTACTCACGGTATCGACGGTTCCAAGTCTGGTTGTCGATCTTCACATTGGTCTCTTTCAAGATCCCAATGACCGAGTACGCCTCTTCACGCGAAA
The DNA here is from genome assembly GCA_963170185.1 of Bdellovibrionota bacterium. Lineage (GTDB taxonomy): Bacteria > Bdellovibrionota > Bdellovibrionia > Bdellovibrionales > JAMPXM01. Next base: position 30,866 of record CAUJGS010000012.1, on the reverse strand, counting down.
TGATAGGACGAAGGCCCACGTTCTTCACGTTCGCCTGCGGAACCATGATCTTCATGCCGCTGTCGAGGATCTGAATGCTGTAAAAGGTCAGCTTCGTGCCCGCGATCTCTTTGGTTTCGATCGCATTCACACGGCCAACACCGTGACCTGGATAAACCGCGTTGTCGCCAACCTTGAACTCGATCGGCTGATTGCTGAGTTCCGCTAGCGTCTTTGTCGCCTCAACAGCACCTGGACGGTAGCCGCGGTTGGAACGCACTGGTGTCTTAGGCGCGAGCAACGCTGCATCGGCCGCCGAAACCGACGACACAGAAACCGCAGGTTCCGACACAGCAGAAACCACTGGTGCCGGAGTCGCAGCAACACGCTTAACAGCAACAGGCGCCACCGGCGCCTTCGATGCAACCTTCGTTGGCTCAGACTTCACGGCCGACTTTGCAGCCGATTTCGTAGCCGGCTTCGCCGCCGATTTGGCGACAGCGACTTTCGTCTTTGCGCCAGCACGAGCTTGAGAAGCTTTTCCCGAGGGTTTTGACATCACGTCTTCCTCCAAAGTTAACGCTAAGCAGCTTTCCCCTAAAGCCGTTCACACACCCAAGAATTCCGAGGTCTCCCGAGAATTCTCAAACCGCAGCCCCCTGCCGCTCAAAAAACTCTCGTATCCAGAGACGATGTGTGGCTGATCCTGCTTTCACTATCAGCCATTGAACGAGCGCCATGTTTACCATTCTTGACACTATCCATCAACAAAGGTGGCCCATTAACGGCACCAGGTCGCAAGAATTTCAGACCGTTTAAGATTACATGAGTCATCCATTCATGACCCTCCACATCAAAACGCTTAAAGAGCAGGCACAGCCCGCCCTTCAAAATCCACATGAAAGACTTTCAACTCAAGAGTTACGGGTAACGGCACCGGACCAGACCAGACCAGACCAGACCGCTCCTTCAGGACAAAGGCTGGGAACCTATGTCAGAATCGAGAAATGCGGTTCTCGACCAGTCGTTACGACATCCTAGCGGCAGCAATCGTCCCTATACTTCTCATTTTGGGGACTTCAGGTTTTGCTTCCGACAAGACTTCTCATGTTCTTGTGACGTTCAAGAGTCAGACATCCCACCAAGAAAGACTCAAGATTCATAAAGAGATGGGAGCGACTCATCAGAAACACTTTGCTTCTATCAACACCGACCTCATCACTGTCATCGGCACCGGCGACGCTTGCTGGAATTACCGAAAACACGCCAATGTTCAACATTGCGAAGACAACGCCCCTCTCAACTTTCCCAATGAAGCCTGCCCTCCAACGATGGTGGATCCACTTCTATCGACGGCCGCAGAGATGCACGAAATCGATCGCACAACACGCAGTCAGCACTGCGAGATCCTACCGACAATAGGTCTCGGATCAGCACAACGTGCGGACAAGTCTGGTCGAGATGGCCACTGGCAAGTGAGTCCCTTGTGGGGTCAGCAAGCCATCGGCGCGGATCTCGCCTTTAGCTTCATGAAAGAAAAGCTTCAGAAGAACGAAGCCTCTCGAGTGGCAATCGCCAACATGGATATTTTGTCCGACCGCCCCACGCAAGGTCCTCTTGCCCGCAACAGCATTCAAACCAACCTAGTGGCTTATAAAGAAGGCGCACCTCCCTTGCACGGCGATTCGGCCGGAGACCTTGTCGATCACCCCGTCTTCGGCACGAGTCCCGCCGTCAGCTGGGCCGCACGAATCAATCTCGCAGACAAACGAGGCCTGGGGAGCGCGGCCTGGAGTTCAAACATCATTGAAGGCCTAGAGTCTCTCACTCGGTCCACCAGCCAGATCGTGACAGCCTCTGTCGGATACTCTGGGCATACGCCAAAACTTGCAATCGATCGCTTTCTAGAAACAGGGAAACTCCTGATTCAATCGGCGGGCAATGACTACCCGGTGCCCAGTTCGTCTGGTACCCCCGTCAAGACGGGGCACATCCTGGTCGGAAGCGTCGGTCCCAATGGACTTCGCTCTCCGTTTTCGCAAGAACCTGTAAAAATCTACGCCCCCGCTGATGGTCTTCAACTCAGCGGCCCAAATCAGAATTTTGGCGGCACCAGTGGCGCAACGCCGTTGGTTTCTGGGAGCCTCGGAAATGTCTTGGCTCTATTGCCCCACGCTTCGCAGACTGACGTCGAAACATTGCTAGAAGCCACCGCCCTGCCATCATTCGCACAAAACGCGACCGGGTATGGACCCGGAATTCTAAACTCCTTCAAACTTGCCATCGTGTCAGACTGCCTCGCGAAAAGCTCTGAAAAGAAACTGATCCCAGTCGGCAGGGAGGCACTTAGAGTACACCCCTGCATGGACCAAACCGCACTTTCAAAAAAATTTTTCGAGCAAGCGAATCGCAAATTCCAAAACAAACTCTCTTGCGTCGATCAGCGCGATGGCCTGAAAGCGCTTCGAGCTTCATTTCTACTTGCGCCTTCACTATCAACCGCACTCCAACTAGCCAAGATACACGAAAACCTTGGTTTTCCCGGAGATGGTAGATGGTACCGAACTCTCGCGGCAAGCATGGGGTCTCAGGCTGATCAATCTCGCCATTTCGACGCCCTCTTGGCCGAGCCATCTCTCAGTGAACATCGCTACTTCGCAGGGTCGAGGACCGACCTCAAGGTGCGAGGAGCTTACGCGCTCTCGCTCGCGTCACTTTTGCCAAGAGATCATGAGTTCTCACGAAAGGCCGTTGAGCAGATATCCAAGGAGGCTCGTTCGAGTTCAGAGGAAGAGAGAGAGGGAGCGATCTCGCGCGGGCTCTCCCTTGGTCCACGCAGTCTACCTGTCATTTCTCATCTCATAAAAGCCAGTGAAGATTACAATGATCCGCGATCCGTCGTGCAGGTGTTTGGCGCAATTATGGCCTTCGACTCCAAGAAGCACCCCTGGATAGACGAGACTACTGAGGCCGTCAGAGGGACAGCCTTCGAAAAATATCTTCCAAAAACAACCAGCCGATAGAGGCTAGCCGAAACCAAAGTCTCCGACTTGGTTAGCGATCCGCCGAAACGATCAATGCATAGCCTTGCTTACCCATCGGAACGTTCGCGCCGCGAACTTCGATTTGGTACGTGCCTGGCGTGAGAGCGATCGACAAGTGTTCGTGGTTGTTCACACGGTCCTTAAGTTCGAAACGCTCACCTTTTGCGTTGATCACGGCAATATCCAGATCGTTCACCAGCGCTTTACTAGCCGCGGCCGAACCTGGCGCATCCGTGTAGACAAGCGTCGCTTCGAGCTTCGTCGATTTCGCCACGTTCACCGGATACACATGCGTGTCACCAGGTCCCAAACCCGTTTTTTCATCGATGATCAGCGACGAAGAAAGCGCTGTCGCCCTTTCAACATCGACGCGACCGAAGCCTTGATCTTGGTTGGGACGTGTCGTGAGAAGCTCTTGCCCACGCGACGCTCCCACCGAACCAAATTGACCAGGGAACAAGTCTTCTGATGAATGCATGAGCGCCGCCTTCACCAAAGCTGCCGATGGATCGGCAAGTTTGCGATCCGTGACCAAGTACTCACGAATCACGGCAGCCGCTCCGGCAACCAGTGGCGTCGACATCGATGTACCACCCGACCAAACATAGTCTTGGTTATAAGCCCCCCAAAGCTGATCCGCCTTAGGATGACGAGAGCGAGTCGAAAGAATGTTTGTTCCAGGCGCTACGACTTCTGGTTTCAAGCGACCGTCTTGCGTCGGTCCACGGCTTGAGAACGGCGCAAGCCCCTTTTCATTTTCCGAAAGACGCGAGCTCGCAAGTGGTTCAACACCCCACTTGTCTTTTCCGATCTTGAGTTCGATCAGCTTTGCTTGAATCCCGCCGTTTGCGACAAGGTTCTTGCTCGCACCAACTGTGAGAGCGTTTTTCGCCGTACCAGGTGTGGAGATCGAGCCACCGTCGATGCGCCCATCTTTGTCCGCATCTTCGCCGTTGTTGCCAGCGGCAAAGAGGATCAAGAAATCTGGGTTGGAGTACATGAACTCGTCCACTTGTTGAGCCATGCTGTCGTACACGCCAAAGCCAGCCGCCGCTCCCCACGAGTTCGTGTGGATCTTGGCACCTGCCGAGTGCGCTTTTCCAAACATATCTTTGAGCTTCGAGGGAACGCTCAAGTTATCGAGCATCGGACTCCACATCGATTGTGGGACCACATCCGCAAGCGGCGCGCCGCCGGGAACTTTTCCACCGCTAGCTGCGCCATCTGCCGCAACCGAACCACCGACGTGAGTTCCGTGGCCCATCGGATCTTCCCAGCTCTTCGAGAAAAGACCGTGGATGAAACCCTGGGGAACGCGACCTTGGAAATCCTGGTGGATGTTTTTTGCGTCGCCTGTGTCCATGCCTGTGTCGGCAAATGCCACGATCTGACCTTTGCCCTTAAGCCCACGCGACCAAACGCCATCAAACTTCATGAGCTTGGTACCGCTCTCATACCCCGTGAGGTCCGAGTAGTTTCCTGTACCCGCCATCATGTGAAGGCGAAGTGTTTCGTCGTTGAACCATGGAAGCTGAATATCCGCGACCGGTTCGATCCACTCCACCGCATCGACCTGAGCAAGAGCCGCCACGTTCGAGCGTTTGCCTTCGAGGATCAACGTACGGTTGGCTGTCGAAAGGATTTTTACTTTCGACTTACGAATCGTTTTTTCGATATCGGTCTTCGCCTTGTTGGCGACCGATGTTTCCGATGCCGATGGGAAGAGACGAACAACCACCTTCACATCTGGATCGCCCGAGAAGATCGACGAAGCGCCAAGCTCTGGAGAAAGCTTCCACTGCGGACGAAACGTCGTGATCGCGCGGATGCGGTTGGACGATTTCGCCAAGACCGTCGCCTGACGATGCGTTCCCGACATAACGACCGTATCTTCCGGAAGATAGCGAACGACTTTGATTTTCAAGGATTCAAAATTGATGAGATCAGCCTTGGTGATCGCATCGCGCATTTGCACAACGAAGTGGCGCTTGGTCTTTGAGTCGACCTTCGCCTTTGGGCGCTTTTCACGAGTCCCCACCCAGGCCGGACGGCCGCCGATGATGCCCGCCTCAATTCGCTCGCCCGACTCGAAGTCCGGAAGCTTGAGGAGATCGATTGCCTGCGAAGGGTTTGCGAGGTCAACCGTTCCCGAACGAAGGAGCAAACGCTCTCCCGCCTCGGCATTTCGTGCATAACCAAGGAGCGTGAGGGCGCAGGCTGCCAAAGCCAGGGCACCAAAAGCACGATGGATCGATGGACGACGCAAGGTCGCCGACTTCACTGGTAGCAAGGGTTGCAAGATCTGGATGTTTGTCATGCTCATGACGAAATCATGAGCAAAGCCAAATTTGAATCAGATTTCTTGACGCAGCGCTCGTCCTGCTATTCGTGAAGAGCTTAGCCAATTCCGGCGAGAGATGCCGGGCCGTGTTTATCTAAAAGCTGAAGACGTAACCACTTATGTTCCGAAGTCACGAGACTCGAGTCGCGACGGAAAACCTCCATCGCGGCGTCGCGCGACTCCTGAAGAATGCGCACATCGCGAACGATGTTGGCGAGCTTGAATCCCGGAAGACCCGATTGCCGAGTTCCTAAAAACTCGCCGGGGCCGCGAATCTCGAGATCGCGCTCGGAAATCAAGAATCCATCTGTCGTCTCTTCCATCACTTTAAGCCGCGTGCGGGCCTCATCTGAAACCGCGTGCCCCATCATCAAAAGACAAAAGCTCTTGTGACTTCCCCGCCCCACACGACCACGCAGCTGGTGCAGCTGAGAAAGACCAAAGCGTTCGGCATGCTCGATCACCATGACATTGGCGTTTGGCACGTCGACACCGACCTCGATCACCGTGGTCGCCACCAAGATCTGATAGCGACCATCGCGGAACTCGCGCATCACATGCTCTTTTTCATCCGGCTTCATGCGGCCGTGCAGAAGCCCAAGTTCATATTCCGGAAACTTCTGTTTCAGGTTCTCAAACTCTGTCATCGCATTTTTTAAGTCGATTTTCTCGCTCTCTTCGACAAGCGGATAGACAAAGTAGGCTTGGCGTCCCGCTTTCAGATGCGAACGCACGAACTCGATCATTTTCGGACGATGAGACTCATAACCCGCGCGCGTTTGAATTGGTGATCGTCCTTTAGGCAGCTCGTCGATCTGCGAAACATCGAGGTCGCCATACACGGTCATCGCCAAAGTGCGCGGAATGGGAGTTGCCGTCATCACGAGAAAGTGCGGAGACACGCCCTTTTCCTTTAACCGCGCTCTTTGGTGCACGCCGAAGCGATGTTGCTCGTCGATAATCACAAGCCCCAGATTCTTAAAGCCGACCGCGTCCTCGATCAGGGCGTGGGTTCCCACTGCAAGCTGAATCGCCCCTTGCGCAAGTAGACTTTGCGCTTGCGCACGTTCGGACGTTTTCAACGAGCCGGTAAAAAGCCCCACCTGCACACCAAGCGGGCTCAAAAGCTTCTCGGCCGTGCGGAAGTGCTGCTCAGCCAGGATTTCCGTCGGCACCATCAGCGTCGCCTGGTAGCCATTTTCAATCGCCACCAAGGCCGCCATCAACGCCACCAAAGTTTTTCCGCTTCCCACATCACCTTGCACCAGACGATGCATCGGATGCGGAGGCTTAAACCCGGTGAGGTCCTTCAGAATCTCTTCAAACGTGCGAAGCTGGGCACCGGTGAGTTCAAACGGAAGCGACGCTCGAAGTTTTTTTACGAGTTCCGTTCGGCTTTCAAACGGCAGCCCAGGCTCTCGCGCGACCCCTTCTTTGCGGCTCGCAAGCCAAAGCTCAAGCCAAAAGAACTCTTCAAAAATCAGACGTCGATGATACGGCGACTTGAGATCGGTAAAATCCTTGGTGGCATCCTTGGGCGGGCGGTGCACTTTCTCGAGCGCCTCGAAACGATCAACGAGATCGTATTTTTCTTTTAACCACTTCGGCAAACGATCAGAGGGAACATAGCCCTTTACGCGAGGGTCGAGCTCACGCTGAGAAGCTTTCAACTCGTCCAAAACAAAGCCGATCAGCTTTCGAAGCTGTCTGTTGGTGAGACCTTCGGTTTCCGGATAGATCGGCACCACGACATCGTCGTCGGCCACCAGATCTGGTGTGTCGTCTTGAACATCGGGGTGATGAAACTCGATCTGGCCACGATAATGAGTGACCTTGCCAATCACTCGCACTTTTTGCAGCGGCTGAAAACGTTCGAAGTACCCCTTGTAGGGCACGCGAAAGAACTTGCAGTGAATCTTGCCGGTCTCGTCGCGAACCGTCAGGTCATAAACTTTGCGACGGCTTCTACCTAATATGAAAGACTTCACGTTCACGACTTCCGCACGAAGACTGACCAATTCGTCGGGTTTTAAACTCGCAATACTTCTTGCGGCACGCCGGTCTTCATAGGCCCGTGGATACCAGTCGAGAAGATCTTGAACCGTGAACAGGCCGAGATCCTTGAAGCGCTCGCCCAACTTTGGTCCGACCCCTTTGATAAATTGAAGAGGAGTGTCGAACTTTATGACTGCCATATTCGCCCTCCCCTTCTTTGCACGATCAACCTGGTCCAGCGTGGTCGATGTCGAGACAATCTCTGCAAGCTAGGCTTGGAGAGTCAAGGTTTGCTTGGCACACTAGAGAGGTATGTCAAATGACGCCTCTTCAAAAACACCCGATGCCGCATTGTCTCAGCTTGAAACAGAGAGCGCACTTTCTCAAGCCCTAGGCACCGCGCCTTCGGCCAAGGGAAAATTCAAAATTCGCGTGAACTCGCTGATCCCGGACCGAGCGACGACATTTGATACCTACATCATGATCAACGGCAAAATGATCCTGTATCTACGTGCCGGAGATTCACTCACCGCGCGCAAAATTCAGCATCTCGAAAAAGCCGATGTCTTTTATGTTCCCGACGAGCAGCGAAGCTTCTTTAAGGGCTATATCTTCGATCGAATGAACGAAGACCAGCTGGACATGAAAACGAAGGCCAACATTCTTCGCGAATCGAGCATGACGTTGGCCGAAGAGATCTTCGAAAAAGAAGACGTCGAAGAGGCTCTCGCAGACTCACGCGAGCTGATCACCAACTTCGTCGACTTCATGGAAAAAGAGCCAACAGCCATGGCTCACCTAGTCGGCCTCTCGTCGCACGACTTTTACACGTATAACCATTCGCTGGATGTCGCGATCTACTCGCTAGGCCTTGGCAAAGTCTTGGGTTATTCCGGCGATGAGCTGCAGGAACTTGGGCGCGGCGCCCTTTTTCACGACATCGGCAAACGTCACGTCAAAGCCGAGATCATCTGCAAGCAAGGTCCACTCGACGATGTCGAATGGGCCCAGATGCAAAAACATCCGCAATATGGCCTTAAGATCTTAAATGAGTACGGTGTCAGCGAAGCCATGAAGGCTTGCTGCTTTGAACATCATGAAAGCTTCTTAGGAAACGGTTACCCGCAACAACTGCCCGGTAACGAAATCCACCCGATGGCGCGCATCGTGGCGATCACCGACACCTACGACGCTCTCACCACGAAACGGTCTTACAACGAGCCCATGTCGCCGATCTCGGCCGTGGAATTCATGTCCACGAAACTTGCCGCCAAATACGATCCCGACATGATCAAGGCGCTGAACTCGATTCTCTTTAAGATTCGCGCAGCAAGCTGACGACAAGATTCGCGCGAGCCAAGCTGACGACAAGATTCGCGCGGCCAGTTGGCCGATTACTTTTCCATGAGGTCGTTGTAGCCGCCGGCGTAGAGACCGGCGTCTTTAAAGCCCATCGCCCGAAGCGCCATTGTGACCGCGGCACTTGCAAGCCCATCGTTATCGATCACCAAGATGCGATCGTCTTTGCTAAAACCAATCGAGATCAGGCGCTCACCGATTTCAGGAAGCACTCGGAAATCCGAGTCGAAAAACTCTTTCCACGGCACATTCATCGCATCGAAGTTTGGGATCGCTCGCGCCCTTAAGCCCCCGCTTTTCCCTAGATACTCCCGCGACGGGCGAACATCGAGAATGCGGTAGCGCCTTGCTTTTCGCCCCTCAAAGCTCCAAGGTTTTTCCATCGCGCGGTTTTGAAAAGCGCCGACGATTTCCTTCTTGGTCGCAATCAAAGTCCCTTCGAGATTGGGTTTCCAAATCGGCGAAGGCTCGATCGGAGCCTCGGGCGAACCAAGTGCGACATTTCCCCCTGTTGCTTTAACGGATCCCGTTGAAGCCGATTCTTCCAAAATCGAAGCTCGAGCTTCTTCGGGCATCGCCTCGGTCGTGATGCGAGATCTTACCGAACCAAATCGAGCAAACTGAACGTTTTCGACTCCCAAGTACGCCAAAAGCCAAGCGACTCGGCCCTCTTCACCTTGGCCATTTGGCCCTAAGCCAAACACCACCACTTTTGTATCTGGCGAAATCCCCATGCGCGCGAGCTTTCTTGCCGATGCAAACGAGTCTTTTTGCGGCCATCCACGTGACCTAGGCTCTCGCTCGGAAAAGTCGATCCAATTGATGTTTTGTGAACGAGGAATACGCGCCATCGAATAATCAAAGGCCGCGCGTGCATCTAGAATGACGGTTTTTTCGTCAAGCTGAATTGGGCCAAGAAGCTGCGGAGCCGCCCCGAACCCACGAGTGGGTGTTTCGGTTACCAGCGTCGGTTTTGACACGCATCCGATCAGTCCACACAAAAGACCACCAAGAGTTACCCGGGTGAACCACTTTGCATAGCTGTTTCGTTTCATGCTCAAAACCTCCGCCTGCAAGATCACTTAAACTTCATCGTCGGAAACAAGATGATGTCGCGAATCGAAGGCCGATCCGTAAGAAGCATCACGATGCGCTCGATACCTACCCCCACACCACCTGTCGGAGGCATACCGGTGTCGATGGCGTGAACAAAGTCCGCATCCATGGGCTGGGCTTCTTCATCGACCGTGCGCTTGGCTTCTTGTTCTTGCAAACGAGCCAATTGATCTTCTGGATCGTTGAGCTCGGTGTACGAGTTTCCGATTTCCATGTGCGCACACACGGGCTCAAAGCGCTCGACAAAGCCTGGCTTTGAACGGTGCTTTTTCGTGAGTGGCGAAATTTCGATCGGATGATCCATAACAAATGTCGGCTGCCAAAGTGCCGGCTCGACAGCAGCATCGAAGATTTCCATCGCAAGCTCGGCGCGCGTGTACTCAGGCTCACCAGCTTTGCGAGTTTCGATGTCCGCACCAAGCTCGCGAGCCTTTTTCATCAGCTCGTCCATCGACGCCGTGTCGGGATCGATCTTCGCGTACTCGCGAATACCGTCGTAAACCGTGAGCCTTCGCCAAGGTGGTGTGAAGTCGATTTCTTTACCCTGGTAAGTCACCTTCATCGATCCCGTGATCTTAAGGGCCAGATGCGAAATCAGATCTTCAAACTGCTTCATCTGATAGTTGTAATCGGTGTAGGCCTCGTACCACTCGAGCATCGTGAACTCAGGGTTGTGTGAGCGGTCGATACCTTCGTTGCGGAAGTTCTTTCCGATTTCATAAACCTTTTCAAAGCCGCCTACCACGAGGCGCTTTAAGTAAAGTTCGGGCGAAATCTTCATAAAAAGCTTCATGTCGAGGGCGCGATGGTGAGTTGAAAACGGATACGCTGCCGCCCCACCGTAGATCGGCTGCAAGACAGGCGTCTCAACTTCCAAGAAGCCGCGCGCGTTTAGCCAAGCACGAACTTCGGCGATGATCTTCGAACGTTTGATAAAGACTTCGCGCGATTCAGGGTCTGAGATCAGGTCCAAGTGACGGTGGCGATACTTGATCTCCACGTCTTGAATTCCGTGATATTTCTCTGGCAGTGGCTCAAGAGTTTTGCAAAGGACTTTGAACTCCTTAGCGTGAAGCGAAAGCTCACCTTTTTTAGTTTTAAATACGAAACCGTCGACACCGACGATGTCGCCGATGTCGATGAGATCAAACGCTTGGCGATCGACTTCTGGCAATTCTTCGCCGCGAAGATACACTTGGATGCTTCCAGATTGATCTTGCACGTTGAAGAACGCCGCTTTTCCCATCGGACGCTTGGTCATCAAACGACCTGCGATGCGGAAACGATCGCCCTCTTTCACATCACCGGCTTGCAAAACCGCACCAAACTTTTCGATGATCGCAGTGATCGACGAAGTGCGATCAAAGTTGTGCGGAAACGGATCGATCCCCGCTTTACGCATATCGTGAAGCTTACGACGCTTCTCTGCGCGAAGTGGGTTTTCGTGACCTGCTGAAGCGGGATGTGTCTGATTTTCCATTAAAGCGCTTTTCCTGCGAATGTATCTTGAACCTGTTTAAGAAGCTCGATCGCTTCTTTCTTTGGACGTTGGAAAGCGTTGCGGCCCATGATCGAACCAAACGCTCCGCCTTGCGCCAAACCTTTTACTTCTTCGAGAAGTTCCGGAGTCGACTTCGCTTCGCCACCCGAGAAGATCACGATGCGCTTTCCAGCAAACGAGGAATCACAAATGTGTTTTGCACGCTCGGCCATTGTTCCAACCGGAATGCCTTGCGCTTCGTAAACCTTCTTGGCCGCATCTTGTTCGATGTGCGCGGTTGGCGGTTTTACCTTGATGATGTGCGCGCCAAGCTGTGCTGCGATTTGTGCCGCGTACGCGATAACGTCGATCGCTGTTTCGCCAGCCTTTGAAAGCTGCTCACCGCGCGGGTATGACCACATGACAACTGCAAGACCTGCTTTTTTCGCGTCCTGGGCCGCCATCGCGATTTCTTCGTACATCATTTTGCGATCCGAAGATCCTGGGTAGATGGTAAAGCCGATCGCTGCGCAACCAAGGCGAAGCGCATCGTCGATTCCCGAAGTCAGTGCCGAGATCGGCGACTTGTTCGACCAAAGTGTGTCGCTGTTGTTGATTTTTAAGATCAATGGAATTTCGCCGGCGTATTCGCGAGCACCGGCTTCGATGAAACCAAGTGGAGCTGCATATGCGTTGCAACCCGATTCGATGGCGAGGTTGAAGTGGTAGTGCGGGTCGTAGCCTTCTGGGTTTTTCGCAAAGCTTCTAGCAGGCCCGTGTTCGAAACCTTGGTCGACTGGCAAAATCACCATCTTGCCCGTTCCTGCCAGGCGGCCGTGATTCATCAGGCGTGCGAGGTTAGTGAGGGTTCCAGGGTTGTCCGAGCCGTACCAGCTCAAAATTTCGCGAACTCGCGGTGTCATAGTGCTCTCCTAAAGGCAGGTGATGGGCCCCAAATCTCCTACAGAGCCGCTATGAAATCAATTGAGAATCAGTCTGGAATTGCCATGTCGCTTTAGCCGACGAGGCCTTGACCGCGACTAAAGAAGCCTGCATTTTAAGCCGCATGGCAACATCTCCTAAAATCCGCTTCGAAAGCACTCCGAACCCACAAACTTTTCGCTTCTCGCGTGTCGATGCAGGAGCCGAGTTCACTTCGACTCCGCAGGCCTTTCAGTCGGCGGTGGAAGCGCAGTTTTCACCTCTGCCAAAGCGCATTTTTGGATTCCCTTGGGCGGCTGGCGTTTACGTTGCCCCCGATTTCATCACGATCACCAAGCAAGACTGGGTCGATTGGGACATGATCGCAGAACCTCTGGCGGGACTCATCGAAGAACACCTAGAAAGCGGTGCTCCGATCTTGGGATCAGCCAGCGCCAAACCGGCCGCCTCAGGAAAACAAGACGAGGCCGGCTCGGCTCACGCCGCTCATCCTGACGACACGCCGGCCGTTGCGATGATTAAGCGTGTGTTAGACGAAGAGATTCGCCCCATGGTGGCTCAAGACGGTGGCGATGTGGTATTTGAAAAGTACGAAGACCAAGTGGTCTTCCTTCACATGCGCGGAGCTTGCGCAGGGTGCCCAAGCTCCACAATGACTCTTAAGATGGGAATCGAGACCCGCCTAAAAGACGCGGTCCCCGAGATTCGCGAAGTCGTTTCAATTTGAAGACATCATGCGCTTGAGAAGCTCTTGCGCGATCGCTTCATCCACCTGAGCGTCGGACATCTGCACGATGTCCGCTCGATTGCTGTCTCCACAGTAACCACGCTTCTCGGCCGACTTCACGGTATAAGCCTTGGAAACCACCTCTTCACAAGCCCGTTTTGACATACAGATGTCGTTGACGGTCGAAGTATTGTCACTAAGACCTGCCGAGCTCAAGCCCAAGCGAATCGACTTCCCTGGTCCGTCAAGCACACAGACGTACTTGGCGTTAGATGATTTCTCATCGTCATCCGCATAGTCTTTATCTTTGTCTTTCTTCTTATCGCAGTCTTTGTCGTCATGATCGTGACGGCCATCACGGTCGTGATCATGGTCGTCGTCATCGTGATCTGGGTCGCGGGCAATTGGAGGATAACGCGTATCCGGCACACGCGGCGGTTGCGCAACTGGCCCTTCCGGCGATGGTTGAGCTGGAGTCGGCATGCTGTCGGCGATCTCGTCGATGACGCCGTCATAAGTATTTGAATCATCTTCTTCGCCGACTTTTGCCACCAATTGTTCACTGGCATCAAAAGACATGGAATTCGAACAGTTCTGGTAGCTCACCATCATCGTCACCATGGCGACCAGTACGAAGAATTTGTTCATCACTTACCCCCTGCTGTCTCACTTGCGAACACGTGCTGACTTCTTACCCACGTGCCTAAGAGTTAGAGCAACCGGCGTTCCAACCAGGCTACGATTGGATTGGCGTTGGAGCGCAAAAACCTGTCTAACCCACCCTATCTGCCTAGTCGTTCGTCGTACCATCGCACGACGTCTCAAAATGAGAACGCGCCCCCTTTTAAGGTGGGCGCGTTCTCGTTCAGGACAATCGGACGAAAGAGCAACCTAGGAGTTTCCTTACTCGCCGTGAACCAGTTGCAGGAGCTTCGCCTTGCTGGCAGCTTCTTCCACTTGTCGATCGGAAAGCCGCACACGCGCGTTCCGACAGAAGCCACGTTCTTCGGCGAGTTTCACTCGGAACGCCTTGCTCGCGACATTCAGACACGCATTCTTCGACATACAGGCGGCGTCCGAAGCCGAGTTATCGGCAAACGCCCCAGAACCGGATACGTAGTTGAGCTTCACGGATTTCCCCGGACCATCCAAGACACAGAGGTAATTCGACTGAGATGTATCGTCGTCCGAATGGTCTCCACCTCGGTCCTTACACTCTTCGCAGTCTTTGTCCTTGTCCTTACAATCCTTGCCACCACTAGATGGTGGATTGCGCGGATTCGTACCGCCGCCGTTTCGTGGAGTCGGAGAAGGTGTCGGAGTCGCGCGAGGTGGTTGACCGTCGCCAGGATTCATCCCTCCGCCGCCTCCACCGCCGCCTCCACCGCCACCTGACCCTCCGTCATCGGAGTCATCATCACTCGATGGATCATCTGGGATCCCGTCGCCATCCGTATCCTCGTCCGCTTTTGCAACGAGAGAACCCTCTTGTTCAAACCTCATGTCGTTACCGCAGTTTTGAAATGCGACAACCAACACCAAGCCGAGCGCAAGGATCATATATTTTGGCATATTCATACCCGCCTCCTGAAGTAGGAGTAGAGCAAGGCATGGGCCTTAAAAAACCGTATGGAGGTTTCGTATTTTCGACTTAATCCTAAACGGCTGTCTAACGCGGCCAACGCGCCAAACAGCTACACAGATTGTGAGGAGGCCACGACACTTTTTCGAGAAATGGTGAATACCCCAGCTAATTCACCCATTTAACTTTACGAGTCGCCACGCCGATCGAGTCCAATTCACTGCGGAGTCTTTGCAAGAGCTCTTGAGCAAAGGCCTTCGGCTCGATACCTAAATCCTCCAAAGAAGCGGTTTTGACCGGCGTGCCTTCATTGGAGACATTGATCGCAAAGTGAACGAGACCAGAAACCGGCGAAACCGTCGCGATCGAAATCGAAAGCTTTCCGTCTGCATTCCAATAGAGATCGTCTCCTTCGCGACGAAGCGAACCCTTCGCTGTTTTAAAACTCTCAAGCAGATCTTTGGCGATCGCGCTGGTCAATCGTTGAAGAGCCACCATCTCAGGCAAACGGGCCTCGAACTTTTCGATGATGAGATGAAGCATCTTCGAACCACGAATCGCGGCCTCTTCGCGAAGGTCCTCGCCATCGACCATGTGCTCAAAGCTCACATCGCATGCCCCGATCCACGCCACAACCGAATCACCCGGCACGCCGTGCTCGAGATACGCATAGAGCGAACGCAATTGGGTGCCATCGTAACGCGATCGTTTTTCGTTCATTTCAATAAACTTCGACTGAAAACTTCCCACTTAGGATCACCCGTTCGCTTGAAGTGCGCGTTGAAACCGTCGACACGACTCGCACTGTCCACACGGTTTTTCTTCTCCGAAATAACATGTCCAAATTAACTCAAACGGGACACCCAGCTCTTTGCCGCGTGCCACGATCTGGGTCTTATCCATCGCCGTGGTGAAGCATTTCACTTCGACTTGGTTCCCCGTCGAAAAGCCAAACGCCTTGGTCGCCACTTCCAGATAGGCTTGCGAATTATCGGGAAACGTGGCGGCCTCCTCGGCATTGAATCCCGGAACCAACCACTTGGCTCCAAGGCTTTCTGCGAATGCCGCCCCGATATTGAGAAAGATCCCGTTGCGATTAGGAACCCAAACCGCTTTTGCCGTTTCAAAACTGGCTTTAAGATTGTCGATTTCGACCGCCGAAGTCGGAACGTCTTGCGAGCGGTCGACCAAAGAAGTCTTCGTGAAGTCGCGAAACCACGCAAGCTCGATCACCTTGTGGGGAATATTCAAACGCGAGGTCATCTCTCTTGCGCGAGCGACTTCACGTGCGGCCGCGCGCTGACCGTAGTCAAACGTGATCGCAAGTCGAACTTCCGACTTTTCAAGAGCTTCGTAGAGATTCACCGTCGAATCTAATCCACTTGAGAGCAAAACGACGGAGTTCACGAGCTTCTCCCTACTTTTTTTTAGCTTTCCGTGTCGGTGCCTCGGTCTTGGCCTCGGTCTTGGCCTTGGTCGCCACTTTTTTGCGTACAGGTTTTTTCTTGGGCGCAGAGAGTTCAGAGGCTTGTGCGGCGACAGGCTCGGCTGTTTCGACTGCGACCGCTTCTGGGGTCGCTTCTGCGGCCGCCCTGTTCACCATCGGCCTAGTCAAAGTCGCACGCACGCTTTCGGCGCGCTCGATCACCGTGCGCCCCAAGCGTCCAATCACATCATGCGGATTGCCTTCGATTTTTTTAAAGGTCTGCTTGAGCAGATTCGGAATAGTCTGGCCGGTGTGCGAAAGCTCCAAAAGAACCTGGTCGGCGCGCTCCATGAGTTTTGGAGGAACCGTCGACTTGATCACTTGTTTTGTTTGTTGGATGCGGTTTTGAATCTCGGTCTGAATTTGATTCTGAAGCTTTGTGTGAACGCCCATGTTTAGCCCCCCAGCCGACTGGAGGGCTATCACGCATTCTGGCCCGTCGCAATACCCGATGAAGCGATCTTTATATCGCTCACAAGAAGCTGAATCGTGCGTGAACCCTGATAGTGATTCCATTGCACTTCGCCTATGACATCCACACGCTGACCCTGCAAAAGCCCCAGGTCTTCGATCCCATCTATTTTCGGTGGGCTAAACCAAATCGCCTGAATGGGAGGCGCTCCGACTTGCGCCAAACGAAGTCGCAAATGGCCGCCCTTTAACGCTTTCACTTGAGAAACCAAACAGTCGCTGAAAAGGAACATCGGCACAGGTGCTTGCGAGCCAAATGGCCCCATGTGCTCGTACCAGTTCATGAAGCTCGGCGTCAGCTCGCTCAACATGCACGCAGCGTCAAACTCCACAACATGCCCACCCAGCTCATCCTCTGAGACCAGGGTCTTAGCCCAGACTTCCAAGGCCTCGCGAAACTCGCCAAACTCCGAGCGCTTGGCTTCAAAACCGGCCGCCATGGCGTGGCCACCGAATTGGTCCAAGTGATTAGAAGCGTGAGCCATCGCCTCCAAAAGATTCGCGCGAAGGCCCGTCGGAACGCGAGCACTTCCAACAATCGAACCCGACTCGCCTTCAACCGCTCCGATGAACGCAGGAACCCCGTAACGCTGGCTAAGCTTGGTCGCCACGAGACCGACAACGCCGCGATGAAACTTTTCGCTCGAAATCGCAATCACACCATTGGGCGGCGTCTCTTTTAAAATCCTATCAGCTTCGTCATCGGCAAGTTTTTGTGAGGCCTGACGATCTTGGTTGTTTGCCAAGACTCGGGCCACCATCTCGCGAGCTTTTTCCTTGTCGGTCTCCAGATAGAGATCGATTGGCTGAATGCCAGACCCCATACGCGAGAGCGCGTTTAACTTGGGTGCAAAACGAATCGCCACATCTTGCGCCGTCAGCGGGCGCCCCCAAAGATCGAGAGCTTTTAAAAGTTCGCTAAGTCCCGGGCGTTCGGTTTCAGCCAAACGCACAAGTCCGTGCTTCACGAGAATGCGGTTTTCCGCCTGAAGCGGAACAAGGTCCGTGATCGTTCCAATCGCAAAACAATCCAAGAGCCGTTTCGGATCAAACGCCGCCTGCTCGTCGGTTTGAACAAGCCCCTCTTCCAAGAGAGCCCGGCGAAGCGCAAGCACGAGATAAAAGATCACACCCGTTCCGCAAAGATGACCAAGGTCTGATTCGCAGTCACCACGGTTTGGATTTACAACCGCCGCCGCCTGCGGCAGCACAACCGCACCAGTGTCATCCGTTTTTGGTAAATGGTGGTCCGTGATGATCACGTCGATTCCAAGACCCTTGGCGAAAGCCGCCTCTTCCATCGCCGTGATTCCAAGATCGATAGAAACCAGAACCTGAACCCCACGCTCGGCATGAAGCTTTTCGATCGCCGCGGAGTGAAGTCCGTAGCCTTCGGTCAGTCGCTGCGGCTGATAGCCTGAAACATTTTGGAAACCCAGAAGTTCGAAAGCCTCAAGCGCCAGAGCCAGGCCACTTGTGCCGTCGAGATCGTAATCCGCATAAAGAAGAACATGTTCTTGTTTTCGCCGAGCCTCTACCAAGCGGCGAATCGCCTGGTCCAAGTCCTTTAGTAAAAGCGGATCTCGAAGCGATTTAAGGCTCGGACGAAACCACCATGCAAGGTCCGAATCGGTCTTAAGCCCTCGGTGCGTGAGCACCTCTTTCAATGCGCGAGGAACGCCAGACGCTAACTGTGCGGCCTGCGAGCCCGAAGCTTCGTCGTTTTCGCCTCGCTCAAAACCTGGCTCCGAAGAAGCTGCGCGCTTGCGCCAGATCCTGCCAGGAGTTGTGGCCTTGGTATCAAAAACAAGCCCCGACGAGCCCTCTTGCGAGGTATTCATCGGGGGCCTGTTTGGAGATAGGGGCTCGATCTGCGAGTCTGCCAACCTACCGCCTCTCTGTTACGCTGGTTTTACCGCAGACGTTGCGTGAGGAATCGCCGCTGTCGATCCAGGAGTGAGTTTGTCCATCAGCATGATCATTGGAGCCGCAACGTAAATCGTTGAGTAAGCACCGACAACGATACCGATGATCAAGGTAAACGCGATCTCCGCGATCACACCGCCCGACAAGAAGTAAAGCCCCAAACACGCAAACAAAGTCGAAACCGCCGTCAAAATCGTACGACCAAGCGTTTCGTTGATCCCTTTGTTCAAAATGAACGCGAGCGACTTGTCACGGTTGAGCGGTGCCATTTCACGAATCCGGTCAAACGTCACGATGGTGTCGTTCAGCGAATAACCAATGAGAGTGAGAATCGACGCGATGATTTGTACGTTTACTTCGCGGCCCATGATCGCAAACACACCCAGTGTGATGAGCGAGTCGTGAACAAGACAGATGATCGCACCTGGCGCGTAAGCGTAGTCAAATCGAACCGAGATATAGATGAGAAGAACCAAAAGACTGTAGAACGCCGCCAGGAGGCCGTTTTTCTTCAGTTCGCTTCCGACCTGCGGTCCTACCGTGTCGACGCGCAGAAGTTCTTCCGCTTTCATCCCAAGCTTTGAACTGAGGCCCGTTTTGACCTTTTCCAAGAGTGCGTTGAGTTCGCGGTTCTGAGCGTTGGCATCCGCCAGCTCAGGTGTTCCGATGCGAATCAAGAACTCGTTGGCTTCGCCAAAGGTTTGAACCGAAGCGCTGCCTGCGCCAACTTCTGTCAGCACGGCACGAACCTGTTCAACAGAAACCGCCGAGCCAAACTTGACCTGCATCTCTGTACCGCCGGTGAAGTCGATACCGTAGTTAAAGCCCTTTGTCAGAATCAAAGCTAGCGAGATCACAACGAGCAAAAGAGAGAGTCCACCCATTGGCTTGGCCAATCGGATAAAATCAATCCCTTCCATCTTTTCGCCGGCTACTGAGAATTTTTGTTTTGCTGTCGTCATTTTATTCTCCGTCTTCCCGCTTACCATTTAATCGAAGGGTTGAGTTTCCACTTGCTCACGATCAAGTCGAGAAGCACACGCGACGCAAAGACCCCAGTGAAGAGCGTGACAAAGAGACCTGTCATCAGCGTCACCGCGAATCCACGAATTGGACCAGTTCCGTAGTACATCAGCACCACGCAAACCATGATCGACGTGATGTTGGAATCCATGATCGCCGAGAAGGCCTTGTCAAAACCAAGTCCCACTGACATCGCAAGCGTCTTCCCTGCTCGCATCTCCTCTTTGATCCGCTCAAAGATGATGACCGAAGCGTCGACTGCCATACCAAGACCCAGCGCGAGACCCGCAACACCCGGAAGTGTCAGCGTCGCGCCAAGAGCCGAGAGCACCGCCATCGTGAGCACAAGGTTCAACACAAGCGAGAGGTTTGCCATCAGACCAAACGAACGATAGTAGACCATATTGAAAATGAAGATCAGACCGATTCCGACCAAAGCGCCGAGCTGACCTTTTTCGATTGCGTCCGCTCCAACTGTCGGACCAACCGTGCGCTCTTCCAACTGCTCGAGAGCCGCAGGCAACGCGCCCGATTTCAATGTGATCGAAATATTCTTCGCTTCTTTCAAAGTCGCATCATACCCACCCGTTCGACCTAGCGTGATACGACCCGAGTTTGTGATCTTGCTATTGATCACGGGTGCTGTTTTGACGATGCGATCGAGCACGATCGCCATTCGGCGGCCCGTGTGCTTTTCGGTCATCGTGCCCATCGCGCGACCACCAGCTGCATCCAGACGGAAGTTCACTTCGGGTGCACCGGTTTCACCTGGCGCAACAAACGCGTCCGTCAAAAGATCGCCAGGAACCGTTTCCGATTGCATCAGCACGTAGGGAATACGGCCTGCTTCCATGGTCTCGGCATTGTCTGGCTTTTCAAATAGGACCAACGAACCTTCCGGAAGTTTTCCCTTCAAGGCCGCATTGAGTTTTTCGACGTAGGCCGAGTACTTCAGGTCCGGCCCGAGCTTGAATCCGCCCGCCTTTTCCGCCTCTTCGATCATCGCCAAGAGCTTGCTAAATCCACCTTGGCCAGCATCCATCTGATTATCAAATTCAGGATTGACGATATAGAAGTCCAAACGAGCCGTCTTGTTGATCAGCTCCTTTGCACTGGCCGAGTCCTGAATCCCGGGAAGCTGAACAAGAATACGGTCGTCGCCCTGAGCCGTGATCGACGGTTCCGCAACACCGAACTCATCGATCCGGTTGCGGATCGTTTCAATCGCACGCTCAACCGTGCCCTTGCCAAATTCACGGACGTGAAGCTCACCAAACGTGGCCTTCACTCCAGTCGCCGAAGTCGCAAGGCTAAACATTGGGCCGTACATCTCTTCGATCTTTTTCTTTACGGCCTCAGCGTCGGTTTCGTTCGCTGTCGAGATTTCCATCTCGCCGCGAGCCGCGTCACCTTGCTTGATCCCGCTGAACGCGATGTTGGAGCGACGAAGTTCTTCCGCCAGACCTGCGGCGATTCGACCAGCCTCTTGCTTCAGCGCACCTTCGATGTCAGCGCGCAGAACCAGGTGCAGTCCACCTTGGATATCCAGACCCAGCGTCATCTTGTCCTTCGTCGGCCACCACATTTTCGAGGTGTCGACGAAGTTTGGAACCATCCAAATGATTCCCATAATTGCCACAGCGGCCGTTACGGCCAAGCGCCATCCAATAGCTTGTGGTTTCACGCCTTGCCTCCCTTAGCTTCAGCTGCCGCCGCCGCACCTTGAGTCATCGCCTGAACCGACGACGCAATCGCCGTGCGCAGAACCTTCACGCGAACTCCGTCCGCGATTTCCAGCGTGATCACCTGATCCGTCATACCTTCCACTCGTCCAAGAATTCCAGACGAGAGCACCACTTCATCACCGCGCTTCAACGCCGAGATAAAGCCCTGTCTTTGCTTTTCGCGCTTTTGTTGAGGGCGAAGGATAAGGAAATAAAAGATCCCTACCATCGCAATCAGCGGGACCATTTGAACCCAAGCTGGTGGTTGTGCCTGACCAGCCGCCGCTTCAGCCATCGCCAAAGCCGGAACAAGTGCTGTCATCAATCCGACAGCCGCTGCCATCAAGGCTGGTGTTTTTGAGAATGGGAATTTCGTAAAACCGATCATCTCTACTCCTGATCTACAATTCGTGCGAATCGGATCAAGAATCACTCTAAAAGCGAAGACTTGGCAAGCTGAAGCGACGCCTTACGACACCTTGATAAATCGGCGATAGCAGTCGTCGCGGAATTCTACCCAGCGTCCGGCTTTGATCGCTTCGCGAGCACGCGCCATGAGTGCAAAGAAAAAGTGCAGATTGTGGATCGTATTCAATCTCGCCCCTAGGATCTCGTCGGCCAAAAGCAAGTGACGCAAGTAGGCCTTCGAGTAGTTCTTGCAAGTGTAGCAGTCGCATTCCGGATCGAGCGGCGACGGATCATTCTTGAATTCCACACGCTTGATCGAGACTTTGCCCTTCCATGTGTAGAGCGTGCCATTGCGCGCAACGCGGGTTGGCAAAACGCAGTCGAACATGTCGATTCCGGAGTCCACCGCCACGATTAGATCGAGCGGTGTTCCGACGCCCATCAAATAACGCGGCTTGTTTTTAGGCATTCGCGGCGCAACCTGAGGCACCAAGCGATGCATGAGTTCAATCGGCTCACCAACCGAAAACCCGCCGAGCGCGTACCCCGGAAGATCGACCGAACAAATCTCCTCAAGACTTTGAAGCCGCAGTTTGGGATCGAGGCCACCTTGGACGATACCAAAGAGCAGACTCTCTTTTCTCGTCATCGCATCTTTCGATCGCTTCAACCAACGAAGCGTCAGCGCCATGCTCGCGCGAATTTCATCTTCGGTCGACGGGTGCTTCAAACACTCGTCGAAAGCCATGATGATATCGCTGCCGAGATCCATTTGAATCTGCATCGACGTTTCCGGCGAGAGAAAATGTTTGTCGCCATCAAGGTGCGAGCGAAACTCCACACCCTCTTCCGAAAGTTTTCGCAGTCCCGCTAGAGAAAACACCTGAAAGCCGCCGCTATCGGTGAGAATCGGGCCGTGCCAATTCATGAACTTGTGCAGACCGCCAAGCTCCTTGATCAGCTTTTCGCCAGGACGGATGTGAAGATGATACGTGTTACCCAAGACGACCTGACATCCGGAACTCTTAAGCTCCTCTGGCGTCATGGCTTTCACAGTGGCTTTGGTACCGACGGCCATAAAAACCGGAGTTTCAATCGCGCCGTGAGCGGTTTGAAGCCTCGCGGCTCGCGCCTCGCCATCCGTCGCTAAAACTTTGAAATCTCCTACGGGAGCCGTTTCTGTTGCCGTACCAAGCTGCATGTCTAAACCCTTATTTCCCGACCTTAATCTTTTTCGATGCGAATACGAATCACGCCAATCGGTTGACCTTCAAACACACGCGCCACTTCCGTGCGCTGTTGAAATTCAAAACCGCGGCCGAACTGAGACTCGAGAAGCGACTCGCGCGCGATCGTATCAAACTTGAGCGACGTAAATGCAACCTGGCAGGCAAACCACTTCTTATCCTGCCTTCCGCACTGCCCCGCCACCTGCGAGCCATCGGTGCCTTCGCCGGTCCACGTGCCATCTCCCTGACGAGCCAATTCAAAGTCGGTATCAAGCCCCGTCAACTGGGCCGGCAAGCTAAACCGCATAATGCCCGTGCGATCGGGGGACCCGTACGAGTTTTGGTCGCTACGAGTTGTGTACTCCGCAGCAGCCGCAAGCTCTGGCGAAACCGTAGGCACAGAATAGACCGCTCCGACGCGCGCCAAGGCCGATTCGACACCGCCAAATACGGAAACTAGAAAAATCGCTGTAAGAACCGTCGTTCTCGATTGTCCTGTCATGCCCATATCCCCCCTCTTTTAAGCCTGCTTTAAAATATACCGGGTCGCTCGGGTCGATCCTGTTCGGATCAAGAGTCCTAGCGACACCATCTCACCGAGATCACGCAAAGCGCTTGCTCGCGATATGCCAAATCTTGAAACCAGATCCTGCACCCCGACATCCCCTCGTGTAGCAAGGTCCTCTAGGACCTGCAACTGACGGATTCTCAATCGGCCCGTTTCCTGTTGATTCAGTGAAGGACTGAGCGAGGGCCGCGGTAGCCTCTGTGGCCAGTCTTCACGCGATTTCACCATCCACGAAACCCCTTGCGGGGCCTGAGCCGACGCTGGCGCAAACTCGGACCACGTCCTTAAACTGGCTTCGGGATGGAGAAAAACTCGCTCCCCCGAAATCGAAACCCACGGTAACCCGCCGCCCAATAGCTTTCTTAACCGCGTGACCGCGACGGCCAAGAGGCGATCATGCCGTTCAGAGTCGTACCGATACCCCCAAACCGCCTCGATTGCCGCCGCCTTGGTGCTCGGCCCCGGCGAAAGATGCAGCAAAAGTCGCCCGAGAAGTCCGCCAAGTCCTTCGCGAACGATCTTCGCTTCCCCGCCTTCAATCACCAAAATAGCTTCATTGGGCAGGCCTAAGAGCAAAAGATTGCGACCAAAACGAAGGCCCATCGTCGAGAGCAAAATCCCCAAATACCCTCGCGTTAGCAGCTCTTTGGTCAGTCCCAGCGATGGCGCCTGGCCTTCTAACGCCAAACGATCCATCAGATCACCAAACGGATCTTCTCCCTCTTGAAACCCCACTGCAGAGTTCTCGCGACGCGCGAAGATGCGACGTTCAATTCCATATTTTGCCGGTTGCAAACTGGCCAACGACTTATGGTCCTGTTCCGCTTTCGCGATCCGATACTTCAGATCATCGATGGCGGCCGCTCCCTCAAGCTCACTGCGCAGATCGCGAAGTGTCGCTACACGAAAACTATAGATCTTAAGTAGAAGGTCCTTTTCCAGACTCTGCTCCTTGCCGTCGCGAAGCGCTGATTCCGCGCTCTGAAGGCTAAAGAGAACCTCAAGCGGACGTCCCTCAAGTTTTGCCATCCACGCCAAGCGCAGATGCAGCCACGCCGTCTGTAACCAGTTCTTCGAACCCAAGATATCCGGCGACGCCGAATCCAAAACGCGCCTAGCTGTTCGAAGCTGTCCGCGCAAAATCGCCTGACGGGCCAACTCCAATCTTAGCTCCGAACGCGAGTACGAGTCTTTGGGATCAAGTTCCACCAAGGCTCGCATGAGACGAGCCATCACTCGCTCGGGCTCGAGTCCAAAAGCCGCTTCGTATTTCAAAAGCGAAATCGCAATGGCCGTCGGAAAACTTCGATGCCTCGCCGTCTCTGCGGCTCGCTTGGCAAGACGCAGAGTTTTAAGCCCTAAACGAACCTCTCCCGTTCGCACGTAGGAATGTCCCAGCAGATCCAGAGCCAATATCCGCGCCAGTGGCTCAAGGCGGCTTGTCGACTGCTGCGCTTCGGCCAAGGCCTTTCGCGAAAGCTCGGTCGTGGACTCGCCCTGCAAATAGCGAATGAAGCCTTCAAGCTGAAAACCAAAAAATCCGACGAGATTTTCCCGACGAGATTTGAGACTTTTAATGCGCTCAAGACGGCGATGGGCGTCCTCAAGGCTTCCCGAACGCGCGAGTCCAAGTCCCAAGAAAAAACTAACGAGACCGGATTCGTCGCGTTTCTCAATATTCGCGGCGAGCGCCAACGCCTCCTCAAGCTCGCCGCGCAAAACGAGCGACGCCGCAAGCAGGTCTTGCGAGCCGGCCTTTAAAACCGCCCGACGATCGAGGGCGAGAATCCCGTCGACCTGGCCTTGTGTGAAAAGTTGAAAGAGTTCATCGCGTTTCACTGAAGAAGAGTTTGTCTCAAGAATTCGCGGCGTTGTCCATTTCGCATCATTACGCTTCATTTTTGTAACAAGTTCCGCCTGGAGAAATGAAGCGAAATCCGCGAATTTTCAATTCAAGGAGGTCGCCATGAAAGCTAGACCACACCAAGCCAAGCCAGTCCGCCAGTTTCTTCCTCTTGCCATCGCACTTGCGAATCTGGTCGGGTGCGGACCGCACCTCAGCCCCGGCGAGATCGAACACTCGCTGGAAGCCAACTCCCAAGAAGTCGCAATCGATCTCACTTCGGCGTTTACTCCGGAGGAGATTGCAGCGGCCAACTTTCAATTCATCAAAGACAAGGTCTTCACTCCGCACTGCTTGAAGTGCCACGCAAGCGACGTGCAGCGCGGGGATGTGAACCTCGAGGAATATTCAACTGCCTTTCAATTGCGCCGAGAGATTCGTGCCGAGGTCGCCGCCGACCGTATGCCACGTCGGGCACCTCCACTTTCTCCCGAGCTCAAAGAGCTATTGTTCTCGTGGATTGACAACGGCGCCAGAGAGTTGTGAACGGCTTGGAAAGAGCGCCTGAAAGAAACTCTCTTTTCGGTGCCGAGTGTGGAAACTTCGACGAGTTTGGTTTTCGTAATCTCGAGTATTAGAGGAACTGATTCGCCAAATAGGAAACCTGTGTTGTAGAGAAAGTCGGCGCGCGTGACGAGTTGAAAGACGAGTTCTACGCCAGCCTTCCGGAGGGGGAAAGATGCACATTTCAGAGACGGAAAAGTCGGTCAATCCAAAACCCGCGAAGCTTGCCTTGGTTGCAAGCATAGCGGTCGCGAGTCTGGTGATCGCCACTCTCACCTCCTGTAACTACAACGATCTCAAAAACACTCCTACTCCAGCCGGTAAAACTGGCGGGCCCAACCCCGATCTCATTGTCGACTACGCGACCGTGAAAACAAAAGTTCTCGATGCGGCTTGCGTGCGTTGCCACTCGGGAGCCAACCCTCGTGGCGGCGTTCGCCTGGAAACCTACCAGCAGGTTTTTGAAATTCGCGATAGCCTGCGGGTGCAGGTCGATACGGGCGCGATGCCCCCGCGAGCGCCTGGCCTTAGCCCCGAACAAAAGGCCCTGGTATTGGCTTGGGTCGACAGCGGTGCTCCGGAAACCACTGTGGTAACTCCACCTGGTGGCGACACCACCCCAGGCCAACCGACGAACCCAAGCGAGCCCACTCGACCGCCTCGCGGTGGTGATGACAACAACGATAACGATGACGACAACAATCATCCGGTCGTCGTCGTCCCACCTCCTGCGACGGAGCCACCTCCCGTGGCGCAGCCAACGGAACCGCCACCAGTGACGAATGTACCGACGTTTGCCGAAGTCAGCGCCAAGGTTTTTGTTCCTCACTGCGTGAAGTGCCATGGCCATGATGGCGCAAAAGGTGGGGTTAACCTCGAAGACTTCGCGTCGGCGAAAAGTTATGCCAGTGAGATCGCGTTCACTCTCGACACCGACGACATGCCGAGACGGGCGCCAGCATTGCCACCCGAGCTAAAAGCCATTGTCTACGCATGGATCGATGGCGGAACACCGGAAAATTGAACCTTAAGGAAGTGAGGCCCATTATGACTAAGCAAACTCAAACACATCAAACGTTCACCAGTTTCGCGCTTGGACTCATCGCCGCTCTTGCGATCATCCCTGTCTCTTCACACGGGAAGAATACGGCCTCAGCCGCGACTCCCCCAAAAGAAGAGGCGGCAAAGGTAGCAGCCCCTGCACTAGGAGTAGAATCCGGCAAAGTTGAATTCCTTGCGATCGGAAAGCCGTCGTTCTTAAAAGTGAAAGGCACTGGTACCGCACCCAAAGGCAGCCTCACGATCGAAGGCGACAAAGCCTCTGGCGAATTCACCTTCGACCTCAGCACACTCGACACCGGCATCGCTCTTCGCAACGAGCATATGAAGGACAAGTACCTCGAAGTCGGTAAACATCCAACTGCGACAATTCGCTTCAAAGACGCTTCGGCAAAAGAAGGCTCCAAGCAAACGATCCCGGCGGAAATGGAACTCCACGGAGTCAAAAAACCCGTCACGCTTGAAGCGACTCTGAAGCCAGAGGGCGACAAGAAAGTCGCAACCGCGAACTTCAAGTTTAAGCTCACCGACTACCAGATCGAGATCCCGACTCACCTCGGAATCACGATCGCCGACGAAGTTTCGGTCACAATCGAATCGACGCTGAAGAAGTAAGACGTTTCACGCTACGCCCGTCAACTAAGAGTCCGCCAACTACGAGTCCGTCAGCAGGAGAACTTAAAAGATGCAGCATCCAAAGCAGCAAGACCACACCATCTCTTTCATTGGCGGACTCTCGTTTTTGGCGAGTTTTGTTTTCACAAGCCTCCTAAGCCCGTCGGCCGAAGCGTTTCCAGAGCTCACGCGCCACGGTTATGTCAGTTGCACGGCCTGCCACGTTTCTCCAAACGGCGGCGGTGCGATGACACCTTACGGGCGCGGACTTTCGCGTGAACTCTTAAGCACCTGGGGTGGCGCACGCGAAGCCGAGGTCGGCCATGGCATCTTGCCCAAAGAGTGGTCGGACGCTTTGGAGAATTCCAAACTTCGTCTCGGGGGCGATGTCCGCTGGGTGCAAACTCACAGGGAAAATGCCGCTGTTCGCTCAGGCCAGTTTTTTACCATGCAGGCTCAAGCGGAGTTCGCATGGGACGAGGGCCCCTGGGCCATCGCGGCCGCCATCGGAAAGCTCGAAGACCCTCGCGGTAAAAAAGAATTCCGCCTCGTTTCGCCGAAGTACTACGGCCTCGTGCGCTTTGCCGAAGCCGGCGCTCTACGAGCCGGACGCTTTGCGCCAGCATATGGTCTTCATCTAGCCGACCACACGCTCTCTGTTCGCCGAGCACTTGGCCTGGGGCCGGATGTCGAACGCGACAATCTCGAGTTCTCGTGGATTGGCGAACAAAATCAGTTCTTCGCCACGATCACACAGTCGGCCGAAAGTACCGCTTCGACCGACAAAGAGCGGGCTTCCATTGTTCGCTATGAACGCATCATCAATTCCAACTCCCGCGTTGGCGCAAGTTTCTGGCAAGGTTCCGGTGGCGACCACGACGCGGCCGCCGGGTTTGATCGTTGGATGTTTGGCGTTCACGGCATCGCCAATCTTTCCAAAGAATGGTTTCTCAGCGCCGAGATCGACAGGTCCGAACGGACGGGTACATCACTTGTTCAGTCGCAGTACGGTTATTTGCGCTTGAACTACGAGCCTGTTCAGGGCGTCTGGCCGCTTCTTCAGTACCAACACGAACGTGGCGATGTGAGCTTGAATTCTAGCGAGTCCAATAAGTACGGAATCGGCGTCAATTTCTTCCCGCGGCCGCACTTTGAGTTCTTCGGAATCTGGAACCGCGTCTCACGCGGCTCCGACTGGAGCGACGAAGCCTACCTGCTTTTACATTATTATCTATGACGCTACAGCTGGGGCCCGACCCAGCCTTCGCTGCTTTCGGTGCAGGGGCACCGAAAGATTTCCGTGTGACGCTACAGCTGGGGCCCGGCTCGGCTAGTCATCGGAGCGGCGGCGAGGTGTGAGATCGTCGAGATCTGCCATGGGGTCGTCGGACGCCGAATCATCCGACGCGTCGTCTAGTGATTCGTCTGACGATTCATCTAGTGATTCCTCCAAAGAGTCACGTCCATCGATAGCCGCGAGGGCTTTGGCATCTGGCAAAAGAGAAACCTTCGTCCAAAGCGTCAGATCACCGTAGCTAAAAAGACGAAACTCGCGCTCAATCGCCCACTGATAAGCCGAAAGCACCTTGTCCAAAGAGGAGAAGCTTGCGACCAAAGCTAAGAGCGTCGACTTCGGTTGGTGAAAGTTTGTGGCCAAAATATCGACGAAACGCCACTCGTGACCTGGCTGAATCAAAAGAGTCGTCTCGCCACTTAAAGAACCATCCGGCGTCTCTTGAAAATACCCACGACCCATCGACTCCAGTGCGCGAGCCACCGTGGTTCCAATCGCAATGACTCTTCCACCTTGCGCCCGCGCCCTTGCCACCGCTTCGATTGTCGCTTGGGGAATCGAAACCGTCTCGGCATGCATCACGTGCTCCGAGAGATTGTCCACCGTGACCGGAAGGAACGTTCCAAGACCTACATGAAGTGTGAGCTTCACGATCTCGACACCGCGGGACCGCAAGCCCTCTTCAAAGTCTTGGTCAAAGTGAAAGCTCGCCGTCGGAGCCGCAAGGCTTCCACCGTTTTTCGCCCAAATCGACTGGTACTGCGTCTCATCGGCCCATCTTGTGTGGCGCTGCTTACGCGCTTTTTGAATGTAGGGTGGAAGCGGAAGCTCCCCCATCGCATCAAAGAGCTCTTCGGTAAATGGCTCCGACGTCCGCACCACTTGCGGACGCCCGCGCTGAATGATCGAAAACCGCATGATGCGATCGCCTGACGAATCTCCCGTGACGATTGAGGCCGTCTGCTCTGTGCCTTCTGCCCAGCGACTCGAAGGACAGAGCACTTCCCACTCGGTTCGTTCGCTGTTCAGCGCACGGATGAAGAGAATCTCGAGACCTTCTTGCGTGAACACGCGCCGACGAAGCACCTTGGTCTCATTTACCACCCACACATCACCTGGGCGCACGAAACTGAGAAGCTCATCGCGACGGATTTCAATTGGACCGAGCGAAGGGTCTTCGTAAAGGATGCGACTAAAGAGCGCACGCTCCGTAGCCACCAGTTCTTCCGGGTAAGAGAAGTCGAGATCTTTTAGTTGCAGGCCGTTCGCTGTTGTCGTCACGCCTAAGGGACATGACACGGGAATGCGCGCGACTCAAATAAAAAACGCCGCAGCCTGATCTCTCAAACTGCGGCGCCAACCACCACACCAAACACACCAAAGGGAAACAAACCAGGAACCAACCACGAACAATACGGGGAACCACCCACACGTATTCTAAATTTTAATCAGCGATCACGTCGTCCGGGAAACTGTTCAATCCCAGACCTGTATCTGACGGGCTGAGCCTTCCCCGTACTCGATTCGCTTGTTCGGCGAATCACCCACACGCCCAGCGCCAGATACAACGCGCTCACCAGGAACAGCAGAACTAGTTCACTCATGAGGCCCTCCGGACCATTCGGTGTACCGCCGTCTCCGGCTTACCCTCATGTGACTGGTTTTGAAGAGCCGAGAGCTGCCTTGCGACTTCCTCGAGAATCACTCTTCGCGACCACCGATCCGTTTCGCCTTCGAGAAGCTTCGCGAGTTCCGCGAGATCCCTTAGCTCGGACCGGCTTGTCGAGCCTTGCGGCCCTCTGCCAATCTTCTTTAGCCAACCCCACTGCATCCTTGCCAACCTTTAAGAACCAGCATCCTTGCTTGGTTCTTGCCTCTAAGACCCGAGCGAGGGCCTGCGCGGTTAGCAAGGACGAGCTGTTTTCGCTTCATATGTTTTTTGAGGAGCTATAAGAGCCGCCTGAGGCTCAAGCAGGAGAGCCGTTTGATCTGCGAAACTGCCTTAATTTCGAGCTGATGATGGAAAAGACGGTATCCGGACATGGAGAGCGTTGACAGACGGGGCTCAGCCCGCCATATTCGGTGGCTCCC
>CAUJGS010000011.1 GCA_963170185.1 Bdellovibrionota bacterium | reverse complement strand
TGTCGCGGCTTCTCGTTTAGGATGTCAAACAGCACATCAGCAAAAACCAACATGCGATCCGATTCGTGCATGAAACTAAACGGCATGTCGGCAAAGTAGAAACGATTCTCTTTACGAACGGCATAAGGAATCGTCTCGCCCGTGCCGTTATGACGGGAATAGGCGAGCACCTCGACACCTTTTCGCTGTTCGACATCTTGAGAAAGCTTAAGCCTTGTCTGTTCGAACCCGGCACGAAACTCAGTTTCGGACTCCCACAACGTCGGGTCCAGCTTTACACTCTCGCCGAATTTATAGAAGGTTTCACCCTTGTAAATCACCTCTCGAAAGAAGGTCGGCTGTCCTTGTTTATCGAGAGTCTTCGTGTCGAGGGTCGTGAGGTCCACATACTCGTGACCAAACAGGCGTTCAAGCGTCTTCGGCTCGTATTTCCAAACCGAGTAACCAACCCACGCGACACGTTTTTTCGTCTTCGCAAAATCGTCGTAGAAAGCCTGAGGAATCGCATTTTCAAAGTAAGAGCCTAGATAAATTGTCGCATCACAAGTTTCGATCTCACCGGCTTGGTAGAGTTCGATCGGACTTACAATCTGTTGCCACTCAGGAAAGTGTCCCAGCAGATTTTGGGTGAAAAGCGCATAGGTGCGACCCATCCAATACGAATCCGGCGTTTTAGACCGGTCGTAATAGACACGTACACACTTGGTGCGGCCAAACGGCCACGACACTGCGACCCCAGATGAACTGGTAAAAGCGATCACACCTGTGATCAGCAAAAGACCTGCGAGAGCGAGTAGAGGAGTTCGCCTTTTTGATATCACGGCTGTACCTGCTTTTCGGTTTGTGTTTCTAGAGGTGACGAGATCGATGGCTGAACGACATCTCCGACTTCCACGCCGAAGTCGGCCGGAAGCTCGTGAGTGGTTTTCGTCCATTTGGGGGCTTCGCCTTTTTTAAGGGCGGCACGGTCCTGGCGAATCGCGCGTGCGACCGCAAAGAAGTTGAGAAAGTTTCCTACCGGAATCCGCACGACGCTAAGAAGTGCGGCCGACCAGTCTTGCGTCAGACGAACCGCGCGAATTCTCTGCACGGCACGAACGGCGCCCGCGAACAAATTGAATCCAAACAGACCCAAGACGATTGGGCTCAAGTAAAGGGGCACGAGCTCGCTCTGGTAAAACCCGTTAAAAAACTCGCGGGCCACCAAGTTCAGAGCAAGTAACAAAATCCCCAAAACTCCAACCGAGGCCGCGATCGGTCCTTTGCGGTCGCGCATCAAGAAATACCGACGCGCAAGCGAACCGCTTACCGGCAGCATGCGGCCGCCCTGAAGAACGATACCATGCACCCATCGCCCTTTCTGTCGAACGGCGCGGTCCCACTCACTCGGAAAGTATTCACGTGTCGCGATAAAGTCCCGGCGACGCAGACGTCCCTCTTTGTCACGAACGGCGATGAAGCGCGAAACAAAACGCGTCTTAAAACCCATCTCCGAAGCCGTGAGGCCCAGGATGTAGTCCTCGGTGAGCGAGCCCTCTACCAGAACCTGTCCCTCTTGTCGCGCCATCATCGCCAGCACGAGCTTTCGCGAGATTGCCGTTCCCACCCCGGCCGAAGGCACACCCGCGTTCAAGGCATCGCGAACAAGCAAGTCCTTCGTGTGCAGTTCGGAAAACTCGTCGATGTATGTCGAAGCCACGAACTGCGTCTTACGGCGCGGAAACGAAAACACCGGGATCTGTACAAAGTCCGCGGCATCGGCCTCCGAGTTGACCAAGAGCAACGACTGCGGATGTAACACGTCTTCCGAATCATGCATCATGAACAGATCAAACGGATGCCCCTGACGCTCTTCGATCTCAAACGCCCGACGGAATATCACATTGAGCATCTGTCCCTTGGTAGTAGGTCCCGGAAGCGGGTTCTCCACGACGACAACACGTGCATCCTGGCGAGACACCCGACGTGCGGCTTCAAGAGTTCCAGGGTCGTTTGGATAAACGCCAACAAAGAACCAAACTCGCGCATATTCAAGACGCGACAAGTTTCCGCGAAGCATTCGCTCGATGACATCTTCTTCATGCCAGTTGGCGACAACCACCGCGATGCTCTTCTGCGGAAGACGTCGCAGACGCTTGAGCTCGGTTTGATCAACCTCTTTGGGTTTCAAACCTTTTACCAAGGCGACCATGTCGACGAAGAGATCATCTAACGCGAGACCGGCCGCAAGGCCGAGAAACAAAATCAAACCGGATTCAACGAGACCGATCATCTCACTTCCGATCATTCCACTTCCGATCATAGCGCGAACCCCACGATCAACAGTGCTTCCGTTCGCGATCGGCGATCTAAGACAGTTCCCTGAATCGCGTCCGACGGAAAACCATGCCACACACGCAACTGAGCCGATCCGCCAGGAAGCTCACGCCCGATCGCGAGACCGAGTCGTGCCTCCGAACGTTTCGTCCCGAGCTCGAGTGAGGACGTGTTCTGCGAGAAGATTTCGGCATAGGCATCAAGGAACAACCGATCGATAGGGTGCCGAACTCCCGCGCGCAAAATCAGAGTACTTAGCAAGTCGCCAGAGAATTTCGGTGCGTAAACCGCATCGGCATACAAGTCGACAAATGGCTTCACGGCGTCGGCCGCTCTTTCGCCCACCGCTTCACTCTCTGAGGCCATCCACCAAAAACCGAGAACGAGTGAAGTGCGCGGGTCCCAGCCTCTTACTCCAGTTGCGCGTGCACCTTCGCTCACCGGTTCACGTGCTCGACCCTCAAAGATCGCCGTACCAGAAAGAATCCAACTTGAACCGGCGATCTGCTCTCCGAGACGTGCGCCAATATAGGGTGAGATCACCAAGTTTTGTGCGAGCGCTTCATCGGAAAACGTTTTCGCCCACTCACCTAGTAAGTAAGAGCCGGCATCCAGAAGAAGCAGCTGCGGAAACGATCGGCCAAAAACATCGTATGATCCGCGAACACGCGTCTCGTGAAAAAATCCGCCACTGCGGTCGAGTCTGTTTTCGAATCGCGCCAATGACTGCGAGTAAATATCAGCGCTGAAACCGGAGTCTTCCGATCCGAGTACATCCGCAAGCACAGTGTGTGAAGCTAGGAGCACGAAGAAGAAAGCTGTGAAGCGGGAAAGCGGAGACTTCAAGATCGAATCGTTTCTCATGCGCCCATCCGTGAGCTATTAACCGAGCTATTGACCCAACCGTTTGATATCCACCCTTGAATTAATGCGGGGCGATATAAAGGTCGTGCGTTTTGATAACATTCCGGTAACATTCTGAAAAGAAAAGGTGTTGCAAAGACATAAGAACCGCAACTCGACTCCCAGGATCTCGTAATTTCGTTTTAAACTGTCGAAACTTAAAACCATCATGCAAAACGTTCACTCCCCTACCCCTCTTAAACTCGCGTTCGTCTTCGGCACCCGGCCAGAAGCCATTAAACTCGCTGTCCCGATCTTGCGCGCCAAATACGACTCACGCTTTCAACCGATCGTGATCTCAACCGGTCAGCATCGCGAGATGATGCGACCTATTCTTGAGTTCTTCGGTATTCAACCTCACTTCGATCTCGACTTGATGAAACCAGGCCAGAGTCTCAACGACTTCGTCGCCAATGCGATGTTACGCCTGCGAGAGGCTTGGCAGACGAACCGACCCGACATCGTCTGCATTCAAGGAGACACGGCGACGTGTGCCGCCGGTGCACTGGCGGCGTTTTTCGAAAAGATTCCTCTCGCACATATTGAAGCTGGTTTGCGAACGAACGATCTCTACTCGCCATTTCCAGAAGAGTACAATCGACGACTCGTTTCGCTTTCGGCGAAGTGGAACTTTGCTCCCACCGAAAAAGCGAAACACGCTCTTTTGCGTGAACATGCTCTCGAGTCATCGGTCATAGTGACCGGCAACACGGGGATCGATGCTCTCTTGGCGGTTCGAGATCGTCTGAAATCCGATGCGTCGGCAAGCCTTCGCTTCGGAGAACTTTTCTCCGAAGTCGTAAACGCGAAAGCCTCGGGAAAAAAGATCGTGCTCGTGACCACACATCGACGTGAAAGTTTTGGCGAACCGCTGCGCGAAACACTGTCGGCGCTACGAGAGCTTGCAAGCCGTAGCGATGTCCACGTGGTTTTTCCCGTGCACCGCAATCCCGCCGTTCTCGAAGCCGTGCGCGACGTTCTGGGCGAGAACCCAAAAGGCGTCACGCTGCTTGAGCCGCTCGACTACGTTCCATTTGTTTGGATGATGGATCAATCGTCGCTTATCTTGACCGACTCCGGCGGTATCCAAGAAGAAGCGCCATCGCTAGGAAAACCCGTGCTCATATTGCGTGAAAAGACCGAGCGCCCAGAAGCCGTCGAGGCTGGTACCGCAAAACTCGTGGGCACTTCGAAAGACAAAATTCTAACCGAGGCTTACAGGTTACTTGATTCCGAAGAGGCTCGCGCGCAAATGACAGCCTCAAAGAACCCGTTTGGCGATGGTCGCGCGACCAAACGAATCCTCGACGCCCTTTCGGATCTTTAGAAACTAAAAACGCTGGAAGTAGTCTCGAAAAACCGATTCCGATTCGGTTTTCCCAAGAGGTGAAAAGCCCAAGTCTCGTGGGTCGAGATGATCGCGATCCACGTTGGTTTCCCAAACGTGTACACCTTGAAACCATGGCCACTGCGCAGCCAAGAACGAGTCCAAAATAGCTTTCCAGCCGCCCGCCTGATGGAGCACCGAAAGCCGTCCACCCGACGACTCGTAAGACGCCGGGTCCACGAAGCTACCTTCTACAGACCGATAGCCGATTTCCTTTAACTCCAAGTTTTTGGCTTCGCCGGTCGCGACTTCAATTTCAAGAAGGCTTGTGTCTAGCTGTGTCGCGTGGGAATCGGCACGCGTTCTAAGCCGCGTGGCCAAGGCCTCCAAGTCCGACGGATGTCCGCTGCGACGACTCGCAAGAGCGCGATACATGTCGATGCCGATCACATCGAGCGACGCCCAGAACTCACGAAGTTCGTTTTGAAACTTAAGGTCCTGAGGTTTGCGATAATCGCGTGTCATCTCATAGCGAAACTGCTCGAACTCACCGCCAAGCTTTTTGGTTCCGCCCTCGAGCACGTATTGATCCGTGTAGTTTACATCGTAGACGACTTCCGTTTTTGAACCGAGAATCGACTTCGCATACTTGACCATGTCGGTCCACAGCGCGGGTTCACCGCGAGGTCGCTTTGGTCGACGCTCGCCGAGTCCCGTTGTCATCGAGTGTAGCTCGGCTCCGATGGTGTACTGAACCATCTGCTTTCTTGCCGCCAATTGCATGTAACGCTCGTGAAAAGTTTTAAGACTCGCAAACCAACGCGCGCGATCTCGAGGTTCGATATTGCCATGCCACCAAGTCACACCGTTTTTTGTATAGGGAAACTCACCCCGTGGACCAACAACAAGCAAAATGGGCCGAATGCCCGTCGTGAACCCGTGTGCATGGGCAAAGTCGACGGTCTCTTCAAGCAAACGCTCCTCGGTGGCCTGTTCAGCCAGCGGCACGAAGGAACCGACATCGTCGGCTTGCCCCGTCACCATTTTTGCGCGGACGTTGAAAGTCAGATGATTGAAACCAAGGTCTTTCAGGCGAAGAATCAAGCCCTTTACGCGCTCTCCTTGCGGAGTGGAGTCGACGGTGTACCCCCAAGACTGATAAGTCGTTAGGTTCATCGCCTTTTTTACAGCTGCTTCAGCACTTTCAAGAGACCCAACAACAATCAGCAGAGCCATAAAGGCTGCCGTAAAAGTTGCCGCAGTAGCTGAAGTCACGAAGCGACAACCAAATCGTTTAAGCATTGCAAGACTCCCCCATCGGGACTCGTCTAGCCGCGTAAAAGCAGGTCTGTCATCACGAAAGTTGGGAGAGTCGGCCTACATGGCCCGATTTAGGAGATTGCCTGTGGATTTATTATCCTGCGACCGGGCTTTGATCATCGAGAGTTCGGTCTCTGGAATCCGGCGAACGACTTTGCCATCGCGGTCTTCGACATAAACTACTGGAATCCCATCGGTTCGCTCGAGACGAACACGCAGACCGCTGTCTTTGACGCCCGGAAGGGCTTCGAGATGTTTAATCGCTTCTTGGATTTCTTCTTCGGAAAGATTTCTTCGAGGAGACTCGCCTTGCTTCTGATCAGGCGCGGAGCCTGAATCACGATCCGCCGAAGTCTTTGCTTCGCCTTGCACGAGTTCCCGCCGTTTCGATTCCGAAATCGGGTTTGAGGCGAATGGGAGGATGTTGCGTAACACGTTTTTCACATCCATGACTCTCTATCGGACTCTTTACTTCTGTCTTGTATCGAACTGGACCATCACTAGACCGTCGGGGGACCTTTGTCTAAAGGCCCCCCGGTAGGTGCGGCCCGGGAAGGAAGGAGAATCCTTCCCTCTATCCGGTTTTATCAACCGATCAACTTGAGTGCCGACTGTTGAGACATGTTGGCATTCGCAAGGACCGATACCGTCGCGTTTTGCATAATCTGCGCACGAGTCACATCCGACGTCGCCTGTGCGATGTCCGTGTCACGAATACGCGAGTTTGCTGACGACAGGTTTTCATGTGCAATCGAGATATTGTCTTGTGCGGAAGTCAGTCGGCTCTGAAGGGCGCCGAGGTTCGCTCGGTATCCGTTCACGGCAAACTGCGCGTCATCGAGAACTTCCAAGGATTCCTTCGCGCCATCTTTCGTCGAAAAATCCAAACCATCAACTCCAAGGCTGGAAATCGTGGCGTTTTGTTCGGCTGAATCGAAGCTGATTCGATCGTTGAAGTCGTTGTTGTCGATACCGACTTGGAAATCAAATGTTCCACCGCTTCCGTCCAATAACTGTGTGTTACCGAATCGTGTCGACTTAGCGATACGATCGGCTTCGTTTTTCAACTGCTGAACCTCTTTATCCAGGAATCCACGCTCCCGGTCGCTGACCGTATCCGACGAAGCCTGAACTCCAAGCTCGCGAAGACGTGTGAGGATGTTAGAGATTTCGTTCAATCCACCTTCTGCAGTTTGAATGAGAGAGACACCATCGAGTGCGTTTCGACCGGCCTGTGCGAAGCCACGAATTTGCGACTTCAAGTTTTCACTGACCGCGAGTCCCGCCGCATCGTCGGCCGACTTCGTGATTCGTGATCCAGATGACAACTGCGCAAATGACTTTTGCATTTCACGCGAGCTACCTGCCAACTGACGTTGAGCTGTGATCGACGAGATATTTGTTGCGATACGCATACCCATAGGACTCTCCTTCTGCATGGGCTCTTTCAAGCCGCACGTACTACTAGCGAAGATCCATATCGACCGGGCTCGAAACCTACTTCGAGTGAAGTCCGGTGGCACCGTCCAAGATGGCGCCCTTCGGTTAAACACATTGGTGCAAGTCTTTTTCGAAACCGCCGCACGAGAGAGGTCATCGCAAGTCAGATAGCAGTCACTCTATTCTGTCTCACTCGCTCACTCGACTTTAGTTCCGTCGAGCCTTACACCCCACTCTTCGGCTAGGTCTGGGTGAACCTTAGTCGAGCCGAGGAGAACTAGACCTCCGTCGAGCACAATCGCGCCTTTCGAATCGCGCGAGCTAGACCATCGTCTTGAAAACCTAGACCTTCATCGAGCAAATGCACCGACTTAAGGAGAGGTTTTCAGGACCAAAGGATGTTGAAGATGGATATGGTGAAAAACCTCGACTCGATCAGAAGTAAGTCGAGGTCCAGCTAGACCGGACTAGACCGGACTAGACCGGACTAGACGGTGGTCGCGATCAACTTTTGTGCGACGACGGCGCTTCTGCGATTTTGCGAAAGCGTGTTCGCAAAAATGAAGGCACTCGTTCGTCATCCACGAAGCGTCGAAACTGCTCGCGAACGTCGTCGATTTGTATACGTCCCGTTGAGATCTCGCGACTCAGTCTCCATAGCTCAAAGGCATCCGCGATGCTGTAGGAAGCACCATTGGCCTTAGCCAGTTTCAATTCGTCCCCCGGTTGAATCCTTCCCGACGTCAGAACTTCGAAATAAACACCAGGTCGTGCGAAATCCGCGAAAGCCTTTTGCGCCTCCGGCGATTGAAAGGAAAAGTTTAGCTTGGTGCACGGAGTTCGTGGAGCGGTGACTTTCAGGCGACAAGTGCCTACTTCGTATTCGTCGCCCAGCATGAAGCCCGATTCGTCGAGCTTGTCCATCGTGAGATTCTCGCCAAAGATTCCGGGTGCGACCTCACGATCAATCTTCCGAGCGAAGTCCCGATAAAAATCGGAACTCAAAGCATAGACCGCGACCTCAGGAATTCCGTGAACTTTGTCGTTATCAAACTTGTCGCCTTCGACGTGAGAAAGATGCACGTCGATTCCGGTAAGCACAGGCTCACGATGCATCGACGAGCGAATCGTCTGGCCTTGAAAATGAAACTCTCTTGGCTGGCCAACGTTCGTCGAAACCACTTTCACTCTTGGACTCCCCATGCTTCGAGATGAAAAAATAAACCCGAGACAGTGTCTCGGGTCAATCGTGGGCGCACAGCGGTTTACGCGGCACCTGCCGTCAAAACGGCTTATTCGGCGAGATATTCGACGACAAGCTTAGTCCCCTTAGGCTCACTTACCCAATTGATCTTGGTACCTAACTGGATTTGCATTTTTGCCGAATCGTAAACCCATCCGCTGTGCAGATCACCAGCAACCAAAGTTTGGTTGCCGTACTGAAGTCGAAGCGACGAAACGACAGGCGCGATTTTCAATTGAACCGTGCGAAGTCCGATCATCTCGTACTTCGAACCAATTGTGCTCAAACGTGACGAGTAGTCGGGCTCACATAGGTTGATCGATTCCGTCAGAGTACCGAATGCGTGCAACGCCTCTTCAATGCGTTTCGGTTCTCCCTCTCCCGAACGATCGCAAGTCAGGTGCGGAGATCTAGGAAGCGGCCAACTGACCGGCGCGCCAATTGCGGCTGCCGTGGGAATAAACGCGGCATGCAAAGTCACAGCGTTGTTTTTCAACTGCTTCAAAAAGTCGACATACTCTTGAACAGCTTTCGGCGACTGATCGTCGGC
>CAUJGS010000010.1 GCA_963170185.1 Bdellovibrionota bacterium | reverse complement strand
CAGAGCCGGTGTTCGAGTGAAAAACCGCGAACCAAACTCTTCGATAATCGGCTCATAGATCATGCAGCCAAATGCGAGCGCCACACCGGCCACGGCAAAGCGCGCGTAACGTCCCAAAATCGAAAGCCACCCAAGCGGCGCAACCCAGCGCGAGTACGCGACGGCGAGCATGATAAGGTTCACAAATCCCGAGATGATCGAAGCGGCCGCGAGCCCCTTTAAGCCAAAGGTCTTTGTCCCCACCCAAGAGAAAATAAAATGAATGACGAGCGTCACCACACCAACCAGCGCTGGGTACCAGGTGTTGCCCATTGAATAAAAACCTTGATTCAAAATTCGCGTCGAGGCGGCAAACAACAGCGTGAACGAATACACCTGAATCACTTCCGCCGTCGGCAACACGTCTTGGTACTTAAACTGCCCACCTAGGAACAAAACTTCTGTAATCGGCTGTGCCAGGAAAAACATCCCGATCGCCGACGGCAGAGCCACAAAGCCGATCAAGCGAATCGCATGATCCAACGTCGACGTCATAGCAGCTTTGTCGCCGCGTGCCCACTGCGCCGAAAGTGTCGGCAGCACGGCGGTCCCGACACTTACTGTGAATAGCGCTAGCGGCAGCTCCAAGATACGATCGGCGCAGTAAAGGTACCAGTGCGACCCTTGCGAAAGTTCGCTTGCGAAACGATCGCGAATCACCGCCGAAAACTGCAAAATGCTTAAACCAAATATGCTTGGCGCCATCGCGGTAAATACCCGCTGCACTTCAGGCACCCGCCAAAACGGCACCCATTTGCCATCCACTCGCCAGACAAACGAAAGCCTCGGCCAATAGCCTTCCTTGATGATCGCCGGAATCAGGATCGCCATCTGAAGGCCGCCGCCGATGATCACACTCCACGCCAGCACACGCTCGGGCGCGCCGAACTCTTTGGAGATCAAAGCCGCCGAGATCATGCTGATGTTGAACATCACCGGCGCGAGTGCTGCGAGCGCGAACTTCCTTAGCGAATTGAGAATCGCCATGAAAAACGCATACAGCGTGATCAAAACGAGGAAGCCAAACATGATCCGCGCCAAAAGCACGGTCAGTTCGAACTTACCAGGAATGCTCATGTAGCCTTCGCCAGCCACCAGAAGCCCGATGATCTGATCCATGAAAACCACGGCCAAAGCCGTCAGGGTCAGGGTCAAACTAAGAAGCAAAGTGAACAAGGCCCCGACCAAGCGCCGCGAGGCCTCGAAATGCTCGCGACTTTCTGCGTCGGTCACGCCTTCCGTGGTTCTTTTGGTCAATAGATCGACCAAAACCGGGATCATGCTTACAGAAAGGGCACCCTCCCCTAAGATTCGGCGGAACATATTCGGAAGCCGAAAAGCCACGACAAACGCATCTCGCACCTCTGGCGAGAAGTATTGGGCCGTCATTCGGTCGCGAATCAGCCCTAAAATCCGTGAGGCCAGGGTTCCCATCCCAAACACAAAGGCCGCCGCGGCAACCGCTTTACGCTCCCCTGCGGCCTGGGAACTGGCTCCTGTACTGGGTTTCGGGGACGATTTTCCGGTATTTCCATGATCTTGCTGCTGACCGCTCATGCTTGTGCGCCCACCTATTCGCCTCTTGCCAAGCCGCTTCAAAGCTGGTAGCTCATGACCTTCGTTTTCAACGACTTGAGAAGACGTTACTTAGTTTTTTTAGAGAGGTAAACCCTTGGCAAACCATAAGTCCGCAGAAAAACGGGCCCGTCAGAGCATCAAACGCAACGCGCGCAACTCGGCTGTCATGTCGTCGGTTCGCACTTTCGAAAAGAAACTTCGCACAGCGATCGCGTCTGGCGACAAAAAAGCAGCTGAACAAGCTCTTCGCGAGTACATGAGCAAAGCTCAAAAAGCGGCGACAAAAGGTGTGATGCACGCAAAAACTGCGGCTCGCAAACTTAGCCGTATCTCGAAACAGGCCACAAAAACTCTCTCGAAGTAATTCCGAGTCCTGGCGTCGCATCCGTTTCCGGTGCAGCCAGACGCTCCAAATGACTTCAAAGAAAAAACCACCTGAAGCCTCAGGTGGTTTTTGTTTTTTAAAAGGTCTCTGTACGAGTGCCCTGTACGAGTACTCTGTGCGAGCAGTCCCCACCCGTTGGGCGGCTCACCCAAAAGACCACTTCTAAAAGACACTTCTATGCCGCCAACTGTCCGGCCACGGATTCGCCGGCTTTTTTGGAACTCACGTAGGCGCGGATCAGGCGGCGTTGATGCAGAGGAACCGTGCCGAACTTGATCCCGATATTTAGGCCCGGCCCCGACTCCGCATCGTGGTAAATCACCTCGCCAGCAAGGCTTAAGTTATCGCCACTCGGTAAAAGAAACGTCACGCAAAGTTTTTGACCGACCTTCACCTCTTCAACCTTGATGCGAAGACGCGAACCAAACTCTCCAAGGAAAATCGAAATTCCGCCTTCCGAGAGCTGTCTAGCGCGAAGCACTTCATAGTGCCCGCCGACCAGAACCCCGACGGGCCTCTGAAACGGACGTCGCGGTGTTCGCCTAGCGGC
Organism: Bdellovibrionota bacterium; assembly: GCA_963170185.1. Taxonomy (GTDB): domain Bacteria; phylum Bdellovibrionota; class Bdellovibrionia; order Bdellovibrionales; family JAMPXM01. The sequence continues at coordinate 4,177 of CAUJGS010000010.1, read as the reverse complement.
GGCCGTGCCCGACACTGGAGCCGTACTCGCCGAACGGATCTTGGCAAGATGTTCGGGACCAGGCTCGGTCTCGCTACCGCGATTCACCATCGACTGATCGCGCCGTTTTTTCAGCTCGCTAATCGCCTCTTGCGCGAGCTGAGCCCCTGGCGAAAGCGCCTTCTTGATGTTCGATTTCAGATTTGATTTCGAATCCGGTTTCGAGTCCGATGCCATATAGACTTCATCGGCCAAACGGTTCCGTGATCCAAGTCCTGTCTCAAACCGAGACACTCTCGCCGGCTCAAGGCCTAGCGAGAATCATTTTTTATCCGCAAACACGAACGATGAAGTTCTCTAGCCAGATATGAGAAACGATAGGCGAGGTTTTAAGAGCCTTATCCGTGTCGTACAAAGCTTCCAGGGTATGATCGACTTTCGACATCGACCAGAGACGCGCTTGCTCGGCGTAGTCACGAACGAAGAACGGCGATACACCTGCGCGCGCGGCAAGCCTCTGACCCGAAAGCCCTTCGCGAAGACCTTCCATCGTCGCCCGCAAGATGCGCACGTGGCGAGCCACCAAGGCGATGATACCGATTTCGTTTTGGCCCTGATCAAGCAGATTCGCCAAGCAGTACAGCGCACGAGCACGGTCATTGCGACCAACAGCGTCCGCGAAATCAAATACGGTTTCTAGCTTCACACGCGACGCGACCTTCATCACATCATCCGCGCTCGCTTCCACGACCTTTTTCTCTCGCTTTTGGCCGCCGCAGTAGATGGCGATTTTGCGAATCTCTCCGTCGAGATCGCTCAAATTCGACCCCACAACCTGTTGCAAAGCCGCCGCCGCCTCTTCGCCAAACTTCACGCTGTGACGCTTGGAAAGAAAGTCGATCCACTCGGGGATCTGATTGTCGTAAGGACGCTTACACTCTAAGGCGACTCCCGCTTCAAGGAGCTTTTTCCAGTGACGTTTGCGCTTATCGATTTTGTTCGCAACGCAAACCAAGACCGACCCCTGAAGAGGTTTGTCGATGAACGGCTGAAGCAGTTCCCACTCTTTGTCTTTTAGCTGATGCGCGTTTTGCACAACGACCACACGGTTTGGCGACATCATCGGAAGCGTTTCGATCGCGTCGCGCACACGTGCGACATCGCAGTCTGCACCGTCAAAAATGCTCAAGTTGAAATCGCGCATGCCTTCGGGCACCAACGCATCGACCACCTCGTGACAAGCACGATCCGCCAAGAAGCTCTCTTCGCCGAAGAGGCAGTAGAGCGGCGCAAACTCTCCTTTTTTGAGAGTTTGAGTGAGTCTGTTGTAAGTCCATTCTGACGCCGCCAAGATCCGTTCTCCGAAACAAAAAATCTAACTTAGAAATTCTCTGTCAGTCGCCCATAGGCTTCCGACATCAAATCCACGGCCATCGCACTCAAGTTTTCATGGCGTGCACTGTGATTGTAAAGAGCATTTGCGCTATTCAGGCCCTCAATCCCGATCTTAGGAGCCAGGTAGCTCTTTTGAGTCGAGAAAGCCTCGCTCCAAAGCGGCTGACCGTCGGAAAGACGTCGCAAGATCAAACGTGTCGACACCGTCACCCGATATTCCGTGTTGAGAATCGTCCCCGGAGGAACCAGACAAGCCCCTGTTGTACCGCAAGAAACCTGGTTGGCGACTTCGTACTGGACCTTTTCAACGACACCTTCCAACACGACCTGCGCGTCGGACTTCGGCACCACGCGCGCGATTTGCGAACGCTCGAGCTCACGGATGATGGCATTGGTGAATGGAACTTCGATTCCGACTTCTTGCGTGGAGTTCTTGAAAACCGGGATCGAAACCAGTTTGTAACCCTCTGGCAAACGACGATCACCCGTGCCGATTGAGTACGCGCAGCCCGTAACCAAGAACCCACTGGTCAGAATACCGCCGATCACGAGAAGCGCCGACAAAGCTTGCGCGAGAAGTTTTTTCGGGATCGAGCTAAACATGACAGCATCGTGGACGATGACGCCCCACGCATTCAAGATGAACAAGGAAAATGAGCAGCGATTGGACAGTCTTGAGCCTTCGTTTTAAGTTCGTGAACCATGTCGCCAGCCACACCTACTCCGAATTTGCACTCACAGCCGCTTTTGATGACTCCGGGCCCAGTTCCCGTGCCGCCGTCTGTGCTGAAGGCGCTCAGTCTTCCTATTGAACATCACCGAACACCTAGCTTTCAAAAATGCCTTGAATTCGTGCTCGCGGAACTGCCAAAAGCGTTCGCGACAAAAAATCGCGCCTTCTTGCACGTTTCCACAGGAAGCGGCGGTATGGAATCAGCCTTGGTGAACGTTCTAAGCCCCGGCGACACCGTCGCGTGCGTTGTCAGTGGAAAGTTTGGCGAACGCTGGGCCGACATGGCGGACGCTTACGGCGCAAAAACAGAACGCCTCTCGGTCGAATGGGGCGAAGCCGTTTCGGTAGAAAAATTTGAAGACTGGCTCACTGGACTCAAAAAAGCCGGGCGCGCTCCGCAAATTCTCCTCTCACAAGCGTGTGAGACATCGACAGGCGTGCTTCATCCCATTCGTGAAATGGCGATGGCACTTCGTCGCGTGTCGCCGGAAACTCTCTTCTTGGTCGACGCGATCACGGCTCTTGGCGCGCTGCCACTGCCGATGGACGAGTGGGATCTCGATGGCGTCATTGGCGGAAGTCAAAAAGCGTTCATGCTGCCGACAGGGCTTTCTTTCGTCTCGTTTAGCGAGCGCGCTTGGGCGAAAATTCCGTCGGCAAAATCGCCTCGTTTTTATTTCGATATTCGCGATGAGCTAGAGGCCAACAAACGCGGTGAAACCGGATTTTCGTCGGCCGTTCCATTGATGAAAGCTCTCGAAGTGGTCTTGCGCGAAGTGGATGTGATGGGTGGGTGGAGCGCGATCCACCAGCGCATCGCGACTCTTTCACGCGCCACACGCTCAAGCTTAGAGAGCCTCGGGCTTCCAAGCTTTGCCAAAGTGCCGTCGCCAAGTCTTACGGCTTTGGTTGTACCAAGCGGACTCGACGGACAGAAGTGGCGAGGCAGTCTGGAAAAAGACCACGGCTTGGTTTTGATGGGCGGACAAGATCAGCTCAAAGGAAAAGTGATTCGCATCGGCCACATGGGCTACATCACCGATGGTGATCTTTTAAAAGCCATCGAAACCGTCGCGCGCACGTCGGGCACGCTTGAATCAAAAGACGAGGCTCTCGTCGAAAAAGCTCTTCACCACGCCGGTGAAGTTCTAAAAACGACGCCACTCCCTTGGCGCGAGGCTTAAAAGGTACGACATGAAACATCCGACTCTAAAAATCCTCGTGCTCGATCGTCTTTCTGCCGAGAGTGTGGCGTGGCTTAAGGCGCACACCGAGCACGAAGTCTTGGCTCTTTCCCAAGTGAGAACTCTCGCCGAACTGCAAGCCTATGCAAGCGAAGCTGGCCTTGATCTCACAAGCGTCGTGGCACTCATCGCGCGCACGAAGTTTCAGGTCGACAGCAAAGCTCTTGAAGCGCTTCCAAACCTAAAAGCCGTCGTCACCGCGACGGTCGGTTTTGATCATTTCGATCTTGCGGCATGCCTAGCAAAAAACGTGAAGCTCGCTCATTGCCCAGATTCACATTCGGCTTCAGCAGCCGAACTCACTTGGGCGCTTCTTCTCGCGTGCGCAAAAAAACTTCGCGCCGCCGACACCGTTGCACGTTCGCAAGACTGGAACCGCGACCCGCTCTTAGGTTGGCAGCTTGAAGGAAAAACCCACGGTGTGATGGGCCTTGGCCGTATCGGCACACGCGTGGCAAAAGTCGCGCGCGCGTTCGGTATGCGGGTCGTCGCGCATGATCCCTACCGCGACAATGCTTGGTTTGAAGAACATCAAGCCGAGCGCGTTGGCGTCGACGAACTCTTTCATCTCTCCGATAGCGTCAGCATCCACGCCCCACTCACTCGTGAAACCAAGGGCCGCATCAATCGCATTCACTTTGATATGCTTCGCGCGGACTCCATTGTCGTGAACACCGCACGCGGCGGAATCCTCAAAGAAGACGACCTGCTCTTGCATTTGAAGCAAAAGGGTCATGGGACGTTTGGCCTGGACGTCTTCAACCAAGAACCCCTCAAACCCGGTTCAGACTTCCTGCTCTACCCGCAGGTGGTCCTAACACCCCAC
>CAUJGS010000009.1 GCA_963170185.1 Bdellovibrionota bacterium | reverse complement strand
CTTCACGATCTGGCCACAGCATCAGTACACGAAGCACAAGTGGGCCATGGCGGTGGATCTCAACTCGTGCACGGGCTGTTCGGCGTGTGTGATCGCTTGTCAGTCGGAAAACAACGTCCCGACGGTCGGCAAGAAGTACGTGATGCAAGGGCGCGAGATGCACTGGATCCGCATCGATCGCTACTACAAAGGATCGCCTGAAGCTCCAGAAGCGGTCTTCATGCCGATGATGTGCCAACACTGTGAAAACGCGCCTTGCGAGACGGTTTGCCCGGTCTTGGCGACGGTTCACAATGACGAGGGTCTTAACGAGATGGTTTACAACCGTTGCGTCGGGACTCGTTACTGTTCAAACAACTGCCCTTATAAGGTCCGTCGTTTCAACTGGTTCAACTACATGAAGAAGCGCGAAGAGCCGCTGCACATGGCGTACAACCCAGATGTGACGGTTCGTCCTCGTGGGGTCATGGAGAAGTGCACGTTCTGCGTTCAACGTATTCGTCGCACGACCAACAAGGCGCGCGATGAAAAACGTCCGTTGAAAGACGGCGAAATCAAGCCGGCTTGTGCGGATTCCTGCCCATCCGACAGCATGGTGTTTGGTGATTTGAATGACCCGAACTCACGTGTCTCTCGTATGTTCCAGGACAAACGTTCGTACAAACTTCTGGAAGAGCTCAATGCAGCTCCTCGCATCGCGTACCAAACTCGCATCCGCAACGCGGTTCGCGAAGAGGCGCCAGCGCACGGTCATGGCGGGCACGGTGCGGTTCCAGCGGTGAAAGAAACTTCGGTATCGGCAAAAACGGCTGTTGAAATGACAGACATGCAACATGAGGGTCAGCTCGTATGAGTTCGGTCACGCGAAAGCCCCTGATTCTTGGGAATAAAACGTACAAAGACATCACGGACGACATCTGTCAGCCGGTGGAAGCTGCGCCAGGTAAAAAATGGTTCGCCATGCTTCTCAGCGCAAAGATGCTGTTCCTTTTCTACATTCTCCATATCGCCTACATCATCGGTGTGGGGATGGGCCTCTTGGGTGTGAACCACCCAGTCGCCTGGGGAACGATGATCATCACCTTCGTCTTCTGGATCGGGATCGGCCACGCCGGAACCCTGATCTCGGCGATCCTGTTTCTCTTCCGTCAGAAGTGGAGAACGTCGGTCGCAAGGTCAGCCGAAGCGATGACGGTTTTTGCCGTTATGACAGCGGGGATTTTCCCACTGATTCACACGGGCCGTCCGTGGCTGGATTTCTGGCTGCTGCCGTATCCGAACCAGCGAGGTCCGCTGTGGGTGAACTTCCGTTCGCCTCTGTTGTGGGACGTGTTTGCGGTTTCGACGTACGCGACGGTTTCATCGGTTTTCTGGTTCATCGGACTGATTCCAGATTTCGCGACTCTTCGCGACCGTGCGAAGACAAAACTCCGCCGCATGATCTACGGTGCACTGTCGCTTGGCTGGCGTGGGTCGGCTCGTGACTGGGCTCATTACGAGATGCTTTATCTGCTTCTCGCCGGTCTTTCGACTCCACTGGTTTTGTCGGTTCACACGATTGTCTCTTTTGACTTCGCGGTTTCGATGCTTCCTGGATGGCACACAACGATCTTCCCGCCGTACTTCGTTGCGGGTGCGATCTTCTCGGGCTTCGGGATGGTTGTGACTTTGCTCACGCTGGTTCGTATCGGATTCCCGCAATTTAAGGACTACATCACGATCGACCACATGGAAGTCATGAACAAGATCATCATGGCGACTGGTCTCATGGTCGGTTACGCGTACTGCTCGGAGTTTTTCATCGCGTGGTACTCGGGGAACCCCTACGAGGTCTATGCGTTCACAAACCGCGCATTTGGTCCGTACTGGTGGTCTTACTGGATCATGTTCTCGTGCAACGTCTTCATTCCACAGCTGTTCTGGTTTGAGCGTTTCCGTCGTTCGATCCCAGTCATGTTTGTGATTTCGATCTTCGTGAACATTGGAATGTGGTTCGAACGCTTCGTGATCACGGTCACGTCGCTTCATCGCGACTTCCTGCCTTCGAACTGGGGTATGTATGCTTGGTCGTGGTTTGATACCGCGATCTTGTTCGGAAGCTTCGGTATGTTCCTGACGATCTTCCTTTTGTATCTGAAGTTTGTGCCTGCGATCGCGATCGCAGAAGTGAAGCCGGTCCTTTTTGTAGGTAAAAAGCGACCTGGACATGGTGGAGGTCACTAATGGCATCGGGTGGAATTGCAGGCCTTTGGCTGGATGATCACGAAGTCGTAGAGGCGGCTCGCAAGGTTCGCGAAGCTGGCTTTAAAAAGTTTGATGCGATCACACCGTTTCCTGTTCATGGAATGGAAGAAGCGATCGGTATCAAGCGTTCGATGATTCCTTACGTGACGTTTGTTGCGGGTGTGACGGGTTTCTTAGCGGCGGTTGCGCTCCAGTACTGGACGTCGGCGATCAGCTGGCCAATCAACGTTGGTGGTAAGCCGTTTTTCTCGGGTCCGGCGTTTGTTCCGGTCATGTTCGAGCTCACGATCTTGTTTGCGGCTCTTTCTTCGGTCGGAGCGCTCTTTGTGCTCTGCAAACTTCCGAAGCTTGATCCGCCTGTGATCGATCCGGATGTGACATGCCACAAGTTCGCGATCTTCATCTCGGAAGAGGACTCGGCGTACAATGCGGAACGTTGCGAGCAGCTCTTAAAGAGCTTGGGCGCGAAAGAGATCAAGAAACTGGCGCGCTACTAAGACTGATGTTGGATAGAGAGAAAGAACTGATGAAAACATCTCGGAAAATGAAAACGAAAATGGGAATGTCCACGCGCATTCGCCTCGTGGTGTCGGTGATCGCGATTGCTCTTGTCGGTGCGATGACATCGGCTTGCACAAAGAGCACGCCGTCGCTTTCGAAGGATCCCAACGTGGAATTGATCCAGGACATGATGGACTCGCCTGCGCTGAAGGCTCAGGATTACGAACCGTCAAATCCGACGAAGAGCTCTTCGCGTCTTCCGCCGGAAGGCACCGTTCCAGTTGGCTACACACCGTACAAGTACGCCGGAAACCCGGTGGAAGCGGCTCAGAAGCTTAAGAACCCTCTGGCTGGCAACATGTCGGTAGAAGTCTTGGAGCTTGGTCGTAGGAAGTTTGATATCTACTGCGCTCTTTGCCACGGAGTGGGTGGAGCCGGCGACGGAACTGTTGCTCCGAAGATGGCGCTTAAGCCGCCAACTCTCTTGTCGGAAAAAATCGTGGGTATGACAGATGGTGGGATCTACCACATCATCACGGATGGTCAGGGTGTCATGAGCTCGTATGCGTATCAGCTCGTGAACGAAAAAGACCGCTGGGCGATTGTGAACTATGTTCGCAGCCTCCAGAAACTTGGAACGAAGAAATAAGGAGAGGAAAATGGCAGCATCTACATCCTCTACACATGCAGTGAACCCGGGGCAGTTTGTCGCAGGCAAAGGCTTGCGGACACTCTACGCGGTTTCGATTTTTCTTGGGGTTGTTCTCCTTTCGCTGGCGTTCTACAAAGATTCGCACCGCGCTTGGCATAGCTACCTGACGTCGTACATGTACTGGACGAATCTCGCGCTTGGCGGGTTGTTCTTTGCGGCGATTCAGCACGTTGCAAAAGCCGGCTGGTCGGTCAACGTTCGTCGGATTGCCGAGTCGTTCACGGCCTTTTTGCCGATTGCCGCGCTTGGCGCCATCGTGTTGCTTTTTGGTTCGAAGAGCATCTATCAGTGGCTCGACCCTAAGATTGTCGCCAACGATGCGTTGATTCAGGCCAAGGAAGCTTATTTGAACTGGGAGTTTTACGTTGTTCGCATCGTGGTGACTTTCGGCGTTTGGCTGCTCTTTGCGAAACTCATCATTGGGAACTCGCTTAAACAAGATATCGACGGCGATCCGAAATGGACCTTGAAGGCGGTTCCGCTTTCGATCGGGTTCCTTTTGTTTTTTGCGATTTCATACTCGCTTTTCACGGTCGACGTCTTGATGTCGCTTCAGCCGCACTGGTTCTCGACGATCTGGGGAATCTATAACTTCGCGGGTCTTTTCCAGTCGTTCTTGGCGATGTTTGTGATCTTCGTTGTTTACTCGATGAAGAAGGGGTGGCTCCGCGGGCTTGTGTCGGAAGATCACCTTCATGACATGGGTAAGTTCCTAAAAGGCTTCACGGTCTTCATGGCCTACATCGGATTTTCGCAGTTCCTTTTGATCTGGTACGCAAACTTGCCTGAAGAAACGATTTTCTATCTGGCTCGTGCAAACGGCTGGTGGATGGCGATCACGTTCTCGCTCTTGATTCTCAAGTTCGCGGTTCCGTTCTTGTTGCTTCTTCCTCGTTGGGCGAAGCGCACGCCAAACCACTTGGTCATGGTTTCGGTTTTGATCTTGATCATGCAGTACGTGGACATTCACTGGATGGTTTATCCAACGCTTGATCCGTACGCTCCGAAGTTCTCATGGCAAGAGATTGGTTCATTCCTCTTGTTTGGTGGTCTTTTCTTGTGGTCGGTGACTTCGTTCTTGTCGAAGAACAAGCTGATCCCCGTTAAGGACCCACGCATCGAAGAATCGTTGCACCACCACGTGGCTTATTAGTACCGCTTCCTCGCGCAAGCGCTTCGGAAGCTTTCAAGCGCGCAGTAGCGCGCTTGAACTGACTAGTACCGCTTCCTCGCTGTAAGCGCTTCGGAAGCTTTCAAGCGGCTTGGGGCTTTAAAAGGGCGGGTTTGGGAAACCAAACCCGTTTCTTTTTGTGCTGGCGGCGAGCAGGGCGGAATTGGGTTATGATGCGGGGGATAAGACTCGCCATTGAGAAGGTGTAAACAGCTGGAAAGCGAGCGCTTCTTGAATCTTTACTCAAAATCTCGTATCCTGCCTCGGATGTACTCGACGCAGTTCTGCAATCACTTTTTTATTTCGATGATGGAAAGCCCGGCTTTCCGCGGCCTTCATTCATGAGCTCTATTCAGATTACGCTTCCCGATGGGAAGACTCTTGATTTTGATAAAGAACCATCTGTTCTTGAAGTCGCAGCTCGCATTGGCGCTGGTCTCGCGAAAGCGACTCTCGGTGCGAAGTTCAACGGTCAGCCCGACGTTCAAGACTTGCGCGCTCCTGTACCAAACGGAACGAAGATTGAAATCGTCACGACCAAGTCGCCTGAAGGTTTAGAAGTCATTCGTCACTCGGCGGCTCACGTGATGGCGCAAGCTGTTCAGGCGATTTGGCCAGACGTGAAGGTCACGATTGGTCCTGTTGTCGACAACGGATTTTATTACGACTTCGATAGCCCGAGAACTTTCTCTCCAGATGATTTCGAGAAGATCGAAAAGAAGATGATGGAAATCATCAATGCCGATCTTGAAATCAAACGAGAAGAGATGTCGGCTGAGCAAGCCAAAGCGACATTCGCCAAGCTTGGTGAAAAATTTAAGCTCGAGCTGATCGACGATATCGTCGCCAAAACTGGAACGAAGACGGTTGGCATCTATCACAATGGCGATCAGTGGTTTGATCTTTGCCGCGGGCCTCACGTGCAGCGCACGGGTCAGATCAAGGCCGTGAAGCTGATGTCGATTGCAGGCGCTTACTGGCGTGCGGATGAAACACGCGAGCAGCTTCAGCGTGTTTACGCGACGGCGTTTGCCGACAAAAAAGAACTCGATCAATACCTCTCTCGTCTTGAGGAGGCTAAAAAACGCGATCACCGAAAACTTGGAAAAGACTTAGGCCTTTTCATGTTTCACCCCTATGCGCCCGGATCGCCGTTTTTTACAGGTAAGGGCACTGTCATCTATAACGAGCTTGTCGGACTGATGCGCGACCTCTATCGCGAATTCAACTATCAAGAAGTCATCACGCCGCAAGTTTTTGATGTCGAACTCTTTAAGACATCCGGTCACTTTCAAAACTATCGCGAAAACATGTATTTCGCGGCGATCGATAAGTCGGCGCAAAAAGAAGTCATCGAAGGAGCCGACGAACGTCAGTCATCGATGAAGCCGATGAACTGTCCTTCACACTGTTTGATGTTTGGTGCCGAGAAACATTCGTACCGCGATTTGCCTCTAAGAATTGCGGATTTTGGTCGCTTGCATCGCTTCGAACGTTCGGGCGTCATGCATGGACTCACGCGTGTTCGCACATTCTGCCAAGACGACGCGCATATCTTCTGCCGTCCCGATCAGATGCAAGCCGAGATCGTCGATTTCATGAAGCTTACGATGAAGACGTACGAGATCTTGGGCATGACGGAATTTAAACTCCTCGTCGCCACTCGTCCGGAAAACCGCATGGGTTCGGACGAAATCTGGGATCAGGCTGAAGGCGCATTAATGAAAGGCCTTGAAAGCTTAGGTCTTAAATATGGCATTAGCCCAGGTGATGGCGCGTTCTATGGACCGAAGGTGGAAATCCACTTCGTCGATGCCATCGGCCGCAGCTGGCAGCTTGGAACAATTCAGATCGATTACAATCTTCCAGAGGCGTTTGGTCTTGAATACGTGGGCGAAGACAATCACGCACACCGACCGGTCATGCTTCATCGCGCGATCTTGGGTTCGTTAGAGCGCTTCATCGGCGTTTATCTTGAGCACACAAGTGCCAAGCTTCCAACGTGGCTCGCGCCAACTCAAGCTGTGCTGATGAACGTGACAGACAAGCAAGACGAGTATTCAAAAGAGTGCTTAGCGAAATTGAAAGCGCTTGGCATTCGTGCGGAATACGATGCGCGCAACGAAAAGCTTGGCTTTAAGATTCGCGAGGCGCAGTTACAGAAGATTCCGTACATGCTCGTGGTCGGAGACCAAGAGGTACAAAATCGCACAGTGACGATTCGTCTGAACGACGGTCGCAATGTGAATGGAGTTTCATTTGATCAGCTCGCTCAAGTTTTAAAGACAGAAGTGAGTGAGCGGAGTTTGAAGAGTTTAGTTGCGGAGCAATTTGCTCCGAAGTCGGAAACCAACCAGGAGGTTCGCCATTAGTTCGAATGGTTTTGACCGCCCCCCAGGAGGCGGTTCAGGGCAAGGTCCACGTCCCAGTCCAATTACGCCAGTAGGCAGCGGTGGTCCTTCACCGATTCGTCCAGTCGGTAGCCCAGGCGGGCCAACAAGCGCGCCAAGCCCGGGTGGTCATAGCGGACCTCGCCCAGGTGGTTTTGGTGGCGGCGGCGGTCAAGGCGGCGGTGGCCCTGGTGGGCGTCCGCAGTTTGATCGCGGTCCTCGCGGTCGTGGTCCACAGGTTCAAAAAGATGGACCTCGGGTCAATCGCGAGATTCGCGCTCCTGAAGTTCGCGTGATCGACGAAGATGGAACGATGCTTGGCATATTCCCTCCGTTTGAAGCGCTCAAGATGGCCGAAGCGAAAGGGCTTGATCTCATCGAGGTCGCTCCGACGGCGAAGCCACCAACTTGTAAAATTGCCGACTACGGCAAGTACAAGTACGAGCTTAAGAAGAAAGAGCACGAAGCTCGCAAAAACCAAACGGTCATCACGATCAAAGAGATTCAGCTTCGTCCGCGTACGGATCAGCATGATCTCGATGTGAAGATGCGCCAGGCGAGAAGCTTTATTCTTGAGGGCGATAAGGTGAAGGTAAACCTTCGCTTCTACGGTCGCGAGATGGCTCACCAAGAACTTGGAATGGGGCTCTTGCAAAAAGTGATCGCCGCTTTGACGGATATCGCAATGGTAGAGGCCGCGCCTAAAATGGAAGGTAAGCAGCTCTTTGTTCTGCTTTCTCCGGACCCTGCGAAGATCAAAGATTACGAAAAGAAAAAGGCTTCCGAAGCACCTGCTGAAGGTGAAGAGAAGAAGTAGGTTTTAGGCGATCAGCCGAAACGAAAAAACCTCGTGGGGATTTTCCTCACGAGGTTTTTTATTTTAGGGGTCACGAGTGTTTTTAGGGAGTGTTGGGTTCTTGGAGGATGGCAGTTGAAGCATTGCCGTCGGAAAGGCCGCGCTCCATGAGATCGTGTTCGCGCGTGCCGAACTTGATGATGCGTGGGTTGCCGTTTGCATCTTTGCCAATCTTGTCGACTCCGGCGATGGCGTAGATGCTAGAGCACATCTCGCCTTGGGTGAGCGAAGCACCCATACTGCGACCAGCCCCAAGAGATCCTGGGATCTCTTGCGCTTGGCGAACGTCGTCCATACAGACGCCTGCTTGTTCGGCGCGGTCTGTCCAATAGCGTGTTTTGAGGTTCTTTACGACAAAGCGCAGATCTTGTCGTTTAGAGCGGATTTCATAGTAGCAAGTGAGTCGTGTTTCCTGACCTGTCCCGCCGGAAAATGAGACATGGGGACGCGTGTATTCAATGGCACCCCGTTCGACGCCGGCGTGTTGTTCGGTCTTAGGAATTTGCAGGCCGAGCTTTTGTGTTTGCCATGTGCACTGGGGGCCGAGTTCGGCCTCTGTTCCACGGAAGGTGAGTCGCAAAACACGCTGAGAGTTGCCTTTGACCCAGCAATCTTGTGAGTAGCTGTCGCCGCACTCGTAGTCATCGCCAAAGCCGATGTGGGCATTGGCTTTTGAGGTTGCGAGCAAAGCAGTGATGGCGAGAGCCGCGAATCCAAGGAACCGTTTCATTGAGGCCTCCCTAATGACCATGGGCAGTTTGTGGGCAAATAGGGGTGCAGCGAGGATGCCAGCGTAGGCCGGAAATGAGCGCGCTCTGCCGTGGCTTAGGCGGGTTTTAGGGGCGAAACTTTGGCGACGAAGGCCCAAATCTGTCCATGTTTCAAAGCGAAAGCCCCATGTCCACGCCGGCCTCTTTTAGGGATTTCATGTGATCCAGAAGAGATTTGCGATAGATGTCCGAATCCGGTGGCGGGCATGGGCCGTTAGGACTTTCGACGATTTCTTTCGAACTTGAAAGACGATGGGTGGGGAATGTTTTGTCGATGTCTTCGGCGGTGGGAATAGGCCTTGCGTTTTCCGCGAGCTTCTCTGCGATTTTTAGTTCGAGGGGCGAGTAGCCGTAGGCTGTCGAGGGTCGGGTCGCGTTTTTGGCGTTGTTTGCTATGAGTTCGCTTAGGCGAATGCGGTTTTCTAGCGATACATGGGGCGAACTTTTGAGTCGGGTGAGGAACTCGGTCCAATTGGGAATGGCGAGTGTGCGGTGGTAATCGATTCGCACCAAGAATGCCACGGCTCGTGGGTCGTTCAGTGCCGCCATTTTTCGTAAGTGTTCGAGCGTGTAGGAATCAAAGCGTGTGGCAAATTTGATGTAGTCTTGGGCTTCTTCGAGCTCACTTATGGAGATCCCCATGGTGGGGTCGTTTTCCTTCAGGGCTTCTTCAAGGGCGAGCAAGGCCCAAGCGGCTGGCGCGGCGTTGCCTTGGTCGCCTCGGGCTAGCGCGAGTAAGATCCGACCCGCCCGAGCGTAGCTTCGTTTGTAGGGGCTTTGTTTTTCGCCGTCCGAGAGCCAGTGTGCGTAAGCGAGGCCGAGGTAGAATTCGCCGAAACGCGAGACGGCCGACTCGTACCCCGAGACGACATCGTCGTATTCGGCGTAGTCGCGATTGAAGCTCGTGGTGGCGAAATAGTCTCGCCTTGCTGCTCGCAGATCGGTGAGGTGGTGGTAGAGGCAGGCGTCGTCTGCCGCGAGGACATCGGAGAAGTGAACCGGTGGAGGGGATGGTTTTTGGCTAGGCGCGGCGCTGGGCTCCTCGGAAAACATCGAATGGAGGAGGTTTTCAACAAAAGACCCCTCGTTTTTCGTCTTAGGCCTCGAGGCTGGCTGCGGGCTGGGTGCCAGGGCTTCGGACGGAGCTTTATGGTCTACGAGGGCCAAGAAAACCGCCACCATAGCCGCAATGACGACTAAAGCCCCCAGAATGGCCATAGGAAGGCTGTTTGGTTCGGCTTTCTGTCGGGCCATTTGGCCGTTTCCAGTGGGTGGTTTTCCGTTCATATCCCCACGATATCACTGTCAAACCCAGGCTGTGTGAGATTTTATCTTCTTGCGAGGTGGTCCTTGCCATTGGGGGTCAAGAACTGTTACAACGCTTGTTCGCTCTGTCCCAGGCTAAAAAGAGATCAGCATCGTGCTGACCGCCTGGTCGGAAGTTATGAGGAATCAATGGCTGTAAAGTCGAAGACTCACTCGGGTGCTAAGAAGCGCTTGGTGAAGCTTGCTTCAGGAAAAGTGAAGCGTCGTAAGGCCGGTCGTCGTCACTTGTTGAGCCCGCACTCTGCTAAAGGCATGCGTCAGCTCAAAAAGACCGGATATGTTCATTCTGCAAACATGGAACAGACAAAACGTCTGTTGAACTTCTAAGGAGAGTCGCATGGCACGGGTTAAACGCGGCGTTGCGGCTAAGAAACGTCGTAAAAAGTTTTTTCAGCGCGCGGAAGGTTACTACTCTTCTGGCAGCCGCTGCTACATTCACGTTCGTGAAAAAACAGATCGCGGTTTGCAGTTCGCATATCGTGATCGCAAAGTTCGTAAACGTGAATTCCGCGCATTGTGGATCCAGCGTATCAACGCTGCGGCCCGCTTGAACGGAACAACATATTCTAAACTCATGAACGCTATTGCGAAGTCGGGCCTCGAGCTTGATCGCAAAGTCTTGGCCGATATCGCGGTACAAGATGCGGCTGCGTTTGCATCGATTGTTTCGCAAGTCGGTGCTCGCGCGTAAGACTCTAGTCTCCTTGTAGGGGGTCGGAGGATTCGAAAAACGAGTGGGCTATGAAAAGCCTGCTCGTTTTTTTTTAAACTCTTCGAAAAGAAAACGATCCAGTGATTGATTCCGTCTGAATCGAAGAAATACTAACAAATATATGGTAGGTTCCTAACTCGATGGAGAACGGTCAGGTTTTTGAAGCTCGCAAAAGCGACCACATTACCGCGTCGATGGATCCGTCCGTGCAATCAGGCGGCGGCGGTTTTGAG
>CAUJGS010000008.1 GCA_963170185.1 Bdellovibrionota bacterium | reverse complement strand
CTCTTGGTTTTTTATGGGATGGAGTTTTATTTTATCGAGCACGCACAACCGGGTTTAGGTAGCATCGCCGCTATCAGCGGCTCCGTTGTACTGACGGCTCTTTATCTGATCGCCAAACGCACGATGAAAGATCAAAGCCTCGGCAGCCAAACCGTGATTTTGATTTTCATCACGCTCACGCTGGTACATGCCGTCCATATCGAAATGCTGCCCGGAAGCGTTCGCCCCTGGGCACTACCCGTTGGACTACTTTTTCTAGCATTCCGGCGCCGTCTCCCGGTAGCCATCGGCTTTCAAGGTCCGTGGCGCATTCCCATTGTCGGTATGCTGGCCATCCTTGGAATGGAATTCCTCGGGCTTACGTTTCGAATGGTCTCGGAGTTCTTAGAAAAAAAACCGCGGTTTGGATCTCTTGGGGTGTTTACGCCGCCGCCACCATGGCCTACGGCTACATCCGCAAAGATCGTCTGATCCAACGTTCGGCGTGGTTTCTCGTCTTTCTTGCAATCGGAAAGCTCTTGCTTATCGACGCGCCAGCTTTCTCCGGTTCTTGAGAATCGTGCGCACTTGCTCGAGTTCCGTATTGAGATAGCCCCTGGCGTTCGGCGCAAGCTCATGAAACTCCAAGATGCGATTCAGCGCTCGCGTATAGCGCTCCATCTTGATTTCCAACCGCACCAAGCCAGCCGTCGCCTGCACGGGAAGTTTACTTGCCGGAGTGAACTCGATGGCTTTTCGATAAATGTCCATCGCTTCGTTCACACGATGTTTGCTTTCCAACAATACCGCGTACTCCAAATGCGCCTGAATATCGCGACCGCCGTTTTTCACATAGGCCGCATAGTTTTCGATCGCAAGATCGTTCTTCTGCTGGCGAAGCTGAAGTGACGCCAGTTCCGCCAAGGACTCTGGGTTCTTCGATTTCAAAAACGACTGTAGATACGCATTTTCGGTGCACTCCCACTGGCCGGCCGCAAGACATGTTCGCGCAAGACCGATATAACCTTCGCTCGACAACGTCCCAGTGACTTGTCCAAGGCGATAAAACGGAATCGAAAACGCATCGCCGCCCCATTTAACGAAGTGGAGTGCGAGAACAAAAACACCAACCGCCGAAAACCCCAGCTTGATGGCCGTTTGCAGATCGCGTTGCCGTTCGGTTTCGCGTTCGACAATGCGGTCTTTCCAACCGCACGTGCACATCACGACTGTTTCCGGATCCGGGTTGTTGCGTGCATCGTTGCAGATCGCGCAGAAAAGTCCTGAGTTCGTCATCATTCCCCCCTTAGGCCCATTTCGCTAAGACTGATCTAGGAGAGTGCAAACGCAGGTCCATTCGGAGCACCTCAAAAGGCGCTCTTTTTAGATGAGAACCAAATCGAAGATGTGGGAGTCAAAAACTTCGACAGCGCCCCTGTTTCGACTAATTGCTTTCGAAGTGTGATCTATCGGCGACGATCTTACCGACACCACTTCTGAGGGGTCACGACTCGCCGAATGGCTCCGGCTTGCATGTAAAGGAAATCATTTTGAGTCGAAATCTTTAAACGCTTCTCGCGAGGTGTCGCGGCAAAGATCGACCGAATTTGCCCACGCCCCTGACCATCCAAAGTCAGGGTTCCTCGGTCCCCTGCAAGTTCCCAGCTAATCGAGCGATTCGTAAGCGGGGTCATATCATCGTAACGAAGTGTGGTGGAAACCGTGCCCTCCGAGTCCCGACAGAGCAGCTGAATCTGAATGACTACGAAAATATTCTTTCGACAGCGATGCGTGGACGAATATCCATAGCCGACATCGCAAGTCGCAAAATCTTTTTCCTGATAACCATATTCCGAAAGACCGCGCGAAAGTCCGAGTGAGCGCTGGAGGCCGTCGTAATCGATAATCTCCGCCGGAGCTTGATCGCGCTGATAGGGACGTTTATTGCGAAGCTCGGGAAAGAGGACCTCTTCTCGCTCGGCGGGATCTTCTTCCGGGGTCGATGCGCACGCCGAGAGAAACAACGCACACACCAAAATCATTCCGCTAAACAAACGATCCGAAATTTCCCTCATCCACCTACCTGCTAGTTAAAGCGGTAGCCAAGAGCCGCGCCGACGAGGACGTTGCTGCTAAAGCTCACGCTGTTGCCAAGCCCAAACAAGCTCGACGCCTCTAGCGAAAGCAACCAGTTGGGACTCATCCAGATTCGCGTGCCTACGATAGCCTGTCCATAGTTATAGTTCGCACTTTGCACAGTAAACGCGACTTCGCCCGTATCTGTATTACGAAAGTCCGCTGGGTCTGTGGATACCTGGACGAAACGCGCGGTCGCATACGGTTCGAAAGTCCCGGCCAAGTAGCTTGTCATAATGTCGAGATACATGTGATTGCCGCCAACCGAGCTGCCCGCACCAAACGCGCCGGCAAGCGAGAAGCCACCTGATTTCCCATTGATGATCGAGTACTTGCCTCGCACACCGAAGCTTAAGCTCTCGTATTGCATTCCAAAGTCGAAGTTTTCCGTGATCCCGTAGCTCCACTTCGCCACGATTCCCGCTTGGCCGTATCCACCAACGAGTTCATGTTGGCCCTCGCCAACCGATCGCGCTGTCTCGTGTTGCACCAAAGGGCCCACCGCGCAACCGCTCGTCAAAACCATCGCCAAAGCAAGCACCCCGACAAACCCGAACTTCTTCACTGCCTTCTCCTTTAAAAACTTTTGATAAAAATCAAAACGCGCTCTTCGTACTTCTAGCCGTGAATCACACTCATCGACTTCCAAGCACCACCGCGGAATCGGTGCAGGAATACCAGAGCCTGCAAAATGATATAAACACTTGCGGCTCCCCAGGCGAAATAGACAGCGTTCGGTTCGTTGCGAGCCAGCCAGCTAGGTAAAACCATAAGTGGCCACGGCATCGCCAACGCAACGTACGTCACGAACTTCGTATCTCCCGCGCCTTTTAGCGCAAATGAGAAACAAAGATTCATGCTGTCAAATCCGATGAAGACTGCGACCAACATCAACAACACAGGCACGATCTTCACGACTTCCGACCACAGCTCGATGTTTCCGCTATTCTCAAACCAGCTCAGGTAAAAACCCGGCATGATCAAGAACGTGCTCGCAATCGCCATGATATACATCGCGCAAACCTGAAGTCCGCTCCAAGTCGCCGCCTCCGCGAGATCCGGTCGCTTTTCCCCTAGGTAACGACCCACCTCAACAGACACCGCCTGTGCAACTCCAAGAGCCGGCAACACCGCAAGCATCATCACCGTGGTGACGATCCCACTGCTCGCAAGCGCCGCCTCTCCCGCCGCTGTTCGCCCCAGCACCACGAGGAACGCTGTGAAGGCCAGACCCTCCAGCGCCCACTGCATTCCACTTGGAACTCCGAATCTAATGTATCTCTTCAAAAGATCCCAGCTCCATGCCCATCCCGAGCGCACGCGATACAAAACTTCGTTCTTGTTCTGGAACACCAGAGCAAAACCGACCAACGCCGAAGCCCAACCGGCTGCGGTCGTCGCATATCCGGCTCCGGCGATACCCATCGAGGGAATTCCGGCGTAACCGAAAATGAGAATGTAGTTGAGGATCGCGTTGACCACCAAGCCTACACAGTTGATCACCATGATCAGCTTCGTGCGGCCAAGCCCGGTGAAAAACGCGCTCGATGCCGCCACAAAGGCCGTCGGGATCGCTGAGTACGTGAGACTGTCAAAGTACTCGACCTCAAGCTTCTGAAGCGAAGGCGAATGCCCGATGAACTGAAACAGATCTTCGCTAAACGGAATCGTCAAAATCATCAGAGCACCACCGAAGATGCCCAGATAAATCGACTGCCAGAAAGCTCGACCGATCATGTGTTCTTCTTTGGCGCCAAGGTACTGAGCGACAAACGTCATCAAGTAAGCCGACGTCTGTTGCACCAAGGCCAGCGGCGTCCAGAAAATTCCGGAAACCGCCATGGCGGCGCCAAGTGCTTCGGTCGAGTACTGCCCCAAGATCACTCGGTCTATCGTCAGTTGGAGATTCCAAAAACCATTGGCGATGATCAACGGCCAAGCGAGCTTAAAAATAGCGGCCCATCGCTGCCGCCTCGAGAAAGATTCCATCGGAGCATTTGATCATGTATTCGATCAAATGCCAGTTAGAATTCGATCTCCATAGGGGTTCCGCCCTCCATCAACGAACGCAACAACAGACAACGATCCGACTGGTCCTTGTTTGTCACACAGGTATCGGCCAGCTGTTTCACGCTCGCCACACGCCGTCGCTCACTTTCGGCAAAGCGAACGATCTCCGAGCGAAAGGCTCCTGTGATCCCGGCTTCGCCGGATTCCGGCGTCTCGCCTCGGTGACAAAACCCGCAGGTGGTGGAGGTTCCCAGGCCGCTAGTGCGGATATGGTCCAGGCCTATGTTCGCCTGAATCGTCTCGTCGCTGATGGGAAATAAAAATTCCGCCCGCGTCGCCTGCGAGGCCGTTTTTAATGCACCAACTTCTAGGGTGTTTTTTGCGGTTCCATCCGGAACGATCGCCAAAATCAAACTTCCCACTCGAATCAAAATGCGTGGGTTCGACGAGCCGGCCGACGGCTGAGCGCTGGCAGCACTGACCCCAGCTTGAATCTTCAACGGCCGCGGAAGATTGGCGACGACGCAATGAATCTGCACCGGCTTGGGCTGCTCATTGAGATACGAAACCAAATCACCGAGGTTCCGAAATCCACTTTCACCTCGCCGCATCGCCGACGCGCAAGCCGCCTTCTCGCTCTCACTTAAATAAGACGAACCCAAAGACGTCAGGCCGTCGCTTGGCAGTTCAAAAGCTGGCCCACAGGCCTGCCCAAAGAACAGAGCTAACGCAAGAATCCCCAAAACACTGATGGAAGTTAAAATTCGTCGTTTCATCTACACCATTTCATCTGAAATTATATCGCGAATCCCCGAGAACGGAGGCTCTTGGACAAAATGCCCCAAGATCCTTCTCAAAGTGAGACGACCTCCTTCAATGGCGCAGAATGCGCTGGATCTTCGCCCATAAAATCGAACACTCGCCAGTTCCGACATCAGCAGCACCCAACCGCTTGGCAATCTCCGATGTCCAACGCCCTTCTTTTTTTAGTTGAGCCTCTAGGTATCTGGGCGCCTGCTCATAAAATTGTTTGGTCAAAATGGGGTCCCCTGCTTTTTCCACCGCCGTCCGCAGGCGTTCGTAGACCTCGACCGAACGAGGTCGAAACAATGGCGCAAATCCATCGGAGCCAAGAAGTCGCAGCGAACGGGTGGTGTCACCGAGGCCGATGATTCTCTCGGCCTCTTCCAAAACTCCGGGACGTTCGTAGATATCGACATAGTTCATCAGGTAGCGGGAACCATGACTTTGAAATCCGGTTGCATAGCGAATCAAATCTCCCGGACGGTCTTCAGCGAAAGCTTTCATCGCTTTGACAGCTTCAGGGCGGTTGTAGCTCCTCCAAACCGTCTCGCAATGCTCGCGATAGCTCGCCTCACCGCAAACGTTTAAACCAAAAACATCGGGCTCTAACTTTTCCGCAAGCTGCAAAGCATGCTCGCGAATCGTGGCGTTTGGATACATCATCGAAACTTTGACATCGGCCGCGATTGCCGAGGGAACCTCGTGCTGTGGATCGACTTTCACCAAGATCGCCTGGGCAACGACTCGATCATAGGACTCCATACTCGAGATCGTTGGCAAGGCGGACTTCAGCGCGGACACCGCGGCCTCACTAACTTCGCGACTTGCAGGTTTTCCCTGCCCCGAAGGGCCAAGCAACACTTCTCTTAAAGAATAAAGGGCCTTCCGTCTTTCATCCGGATTTTGCGACTTCAATCGCGCGCCAATGGCCTCAACAATTCGAATCTCATCGGACTCCGCTAAAGCGCCCATCGCTCGAAGCGACATGTATCCTGAAACATCCATGCGGTCTGGCCGACTCATCAGGTAGTCGGCGTACAGGCGAAACACACCTTGATCTCGACGACCAGAGGAAAAACGCATCTGTTCGTTGATCGCCGTCCAAACAAGATCCGAGGGATTATCGTCGAGCACACGTTTGATCACCTTCCAAACTTCCTCGATTCGGCTTTCGTCTTTCAGGATTCGTGCAACGTGCGCCCGCACCACTTGTCGATCCGAGGACTTCATCGCTTGGCGGAACCTCGCTTCGATCGCCTCGTCGATTTCCGCCTGAGGTAATACGTCACGGAAATCTCCCAGGATATAGGGGTTGTAGTGCTTGATGCGTTCAATGATCTTCGGATTCCTTTTTAAAATCTGCCGAACCTCCGAGCGCATCTTTTCGGACGAGACCTGCTCGTCGCCTGTGACCAGGGAAATCGCTTCGCGAAGCTCCGACTTCACATCTTTGGCGTGTTCTTTGAGTTCGTATCGATTGGGAGAAACTTGTCGAATCAAAGTGTGTTTATCTCGGATCGGGCGGTCATAGATATTCTGAAGCATGAAACCACGGTCGCCCACGGGAAATTCCAAAACGGGGTCGTACTGGTCACCTGCATCCAGAAGTCTCAGCATCTGAAGCCGACGATACCCTTCCATCACGGTTTGCATCTTCTTTGCGTCAATGCCTTCTACCGAAAAATGAATATGAGTGGCCGCATTGCTTCGTTTCATCTGCTGGGGAACCTGCAGCTGCGTCCTAAGCCCGGTGGCTTTTCCGACTTCGTCCAGTTTTGTCTCGAAAACACCGAGATCTTTCTCCGGCTCCTTCAACGCAATTTCAACACTCAGGCGTTGTCGACTACGGCTCGGACCACGGCCGTCGAAGGCGTCCTGCGGCCGCGTCGCCCCATCAAATGAATACGAAACTTCATGCATCCACTTGGGTGCATCTGATTTTGGCCGAAGATACACCTCCAGCGCCGAGGTCGATTTGGTTTCGGCCGGGATTCGAGTTTCAATGACATCCGCAATCACTCGCGCTGGCACATGTCGAAGTGCGATCAGCTTGGCGCGCTCGTCCTTAGGAAGCGCTTTCCATCGTCTTGCCAACAACGCCCAGTCGGTCCCCTTTGGAAGCTCAAACCCCGTTCCCGAAATCTCAAACGCACGCCCGCCTGTTGGATCAGCGGGACGCACATCCCTTGGTGCCAAAATTCCTGATTCGGTCTTCACCATGCGGGGCACTGGTGTGGCCTTTGGTTTCATGTAATCCGGAAGAATCAGTTGCGGAGCGGGAACATCGGTCTCGATCAATTTTGGCTTCAGCGTGAGACCCTCCACCAACGAGCGCTTGAGATCTCCTTCAGGCAGGGACTCAAGAACGCCGGGGTAGGTGATATAGTCGTCAAGGATGCCATCCTCGAGAACACCGTTCCAAGTTCGTGGGTCAATTCGCAATCGAGACTCGAGGCGCTCGATATCAAAATAGGGAACCAAATTCGCAAGATGCTGCGTCCCCAGTTCAAAATCAAAACCAAAAAGCTGGCCACTTCCTGACGCGACTTCTGTTGCCGAATTCGCCTCAGCCAGATTTTGCTGCATGGGAATAAAAGACAGAACCAACACGAGCGCGAGGACTTTCTTAAAAGTCCTCCGTTTCAGTAACGAAATTGCCGAGAGGTTTCGCGTCGTCATCTCTAACTAACTCATCGGAATTTCTAGCGGACTTCGAAAGCAAAGCGCAGCTGCGCTCCTCGTAGACCGGCCCAAAGCCTTGCCAGCTGCGGCGCATGCGGCAAATGCATAATAAGTAAATAAAAAGGGGCTTTCGTTCTCCGTCACCTTCGACTAACAAAGGCCTCGTTCGTTTTAACGAGGGGTTCAATCATGACTTTCCAACGCTCAACCGCCGCACTCACCACCTGTGCTCTGATTCTGCTGTTTCAGCTGCTGCTGCCACTGCACGCGGACGCGAAGATTGAAGCGCTTTTCCATCCCCACGACCCGACCTTGGAGAAGATCGCAAGCTGGATTGAAGAGGCCGAAAGTCGAGTCGACATCGCCATGTACAACATGGACACAACCGATGGCTCACCCGTCATCCAAACTCTGAAGTCGGAATCGATTCAGGCACGGCTGCAAAGTGGCGAGCTACAAATTCGACTGATCTTTGAAGGTTATGGCACGTCTGCCGAAAATGCCGTCAAGATGCAGGCTCTTGAGGATCTTGGCCTTGATGTTCGGTTTCTGGGGCGAAGTGTAAAGGTTCATCACAAATTTGCGGCGATTGATACTGGGCTTCGCAAAGAACGTGTGATCTCCGGTAGCGCCAACTGGTCGCTCAGTTCGTATCGCAACTACAACGAAAACATCCTGTTCTTCGAAGGCGAGGCCGAGGCCAGCGACCAGTTCCAAGAAGAGTTCAATCGCCTTTGGGAGAATTCCAAATCCTTTGGACACGATCTCCAATTTTCGAATATTGAATCCGGTTCACGCGACCAACGCGATCTCGTATTTCACTTCAATTCCCTTCGGCGACTTCGTCTCACACAAGACCATGAGCTACTCACCGAACAAGTCGTGCGGGTGATCGAATCCGCGAGTTCACACATCGAGATCGCAAGCACGCGTATCCGATTGCTTCCCGTGCTTGAGGCGGTCCAGGCGGCTGCCGAGCGGGGTGTGCGCGTGCGGATCTTGATCAGCCAAGACGACTATCGCGATCTGCACAAGCGAGCCTCGTACCTCGAACACGAGAACATCGAGGTGCGAGTGAAGTTCTACAATCTGAGACCCGGTGAATACCTGGCGTTTCAGATGCACAACAAGTTCATGGTAGCTGACGGCGAGACCGTCTTAACCGGATCCTTCAACTGGTCGGAATCGGCAGAGAAAAACCACATCGAAAATCTCGTGGAATTCAAAGGCCGAGCGGGAAAATCAATGGCAGGCGTCTTCGCTCAGGAATTCGAAATGTTGTGGGACATGGGACGCGACAAGCTCGCCGGTCTGAAAACACGCTTGGCCGAAATGAAAAGCTCTGGTCGACTGCCCCGTTGCGGCTTTAGCCCGATCGCGATGCAGCCTAGCGAAGTTCGAAGTCTTCTGCGCTCGCATCGAAAGTGTGAGCTCTAAAATCGAATTTCCACGAGAGCCAAAAGCTCTGGCGGAAGCTTCTGATAGATATGGTTCAGATGCGTGCGGACCGTGCTGAGAGAGATACAAAGCGTATCGACGATCTCCTTGTTTGATCGCCCTTCTAAGAGAAGTTGAAGCACCCGTTTCTCCATACGAGTCAGCGAAAGCGACTTCACGGACTCCATCTTTCGCTCGACGAGATCTTGTTTGTCGTAAAAAATCGTGGTCAGAAACTCTTGGTCATTCAAGAGGACCGCATCAATCAAATGGCCGTTGGACTGAATACCTGTTCGCACGCGAACGCCCTCATCCAAGACCGGATCTTCGGGATGAAGTGCAAGTCCGTCCATGCAGCCGGTTGAACAGGTTTTGCCGGTGACGTCTCCGCAGATCTGTTTGCAGAGCGAGTTTTGAAACAAGACCGTTCGATCCAGCGTTTTTATACAAAGTCCCATCTTCCGGGACTGCGACAGGGAATCCGTCAGCTCAGTCGATGCCTTTTTCATGATCGGCCTCCACCGAAAAGTCTCTCATAGATTTGGAGCAGAAGTTTCACGTATTTGTGTGTTGGGACAAAACACCTCGAATTCCTCGAAATTCAACCCCCCATGTCGATTGAGATCTCAACGGAATCTGTTGAGCCTAAGAGGGCTAGTTTCATCCTCGACAAGAAAACATCGGAGATCTGTCATGCTCATCGAAACCACCACCGCGCGTCCTTCGACCCCACGCCCTTCCAGCCCACCCGTCCGTAAGCCGCAAACCGTCTTTGTCGATAGCTTTTCCAAGGAGGTTTTTGATCAAACCTATCGCTTTGCGACCGAGTCCGACATCAACGAACGACACTTCAAAGTGGCACTGGACATCGCATCTGTCGAACGACCTGAGATCCAAAACTATTGGGCGAATAAATTTGTGGACCTTCTAGAGGACTTTAAATTTGTGCCCGGCGGCCGCATCACTTCCAACGCCGGCACCGGTCTAAAGGGGACCACCTATATCAACTGCTTCGTCAGTGGATTCCGCGGCGAAGATCAGGATTCGATGACGAGCATCATGGACGAACTTCGTCGCCAGGCCTTTATCCTCAAGTCTGAGGGAGGATATGGATTTTGCGCCGACGTGCTTCGTCCGCGCGGCACCTTCGTCAATGGCATCGGAGGCGACTCGCCTGGTGCAGTAAAACTACTGGAGATGTGGGACACACAAAGCGGTGTCATCACCGCGGGCAGCGGACTCGAACGAAAAGAGAAAAAGGGGAAAAACAAAATCCGCAAGGGCGCTCAGATGGTGACCCTCTCGATTTGGCACCCTGACATCGTCGAGTTCATTGGCGCCAAACAAACCTCCGGCCGTCTCACCAAGTTCAACATGTCTGTCCTGGTGTCCGATCGTTTTATGAAGGCCGTTGAGAATCAGCTACCTTGGACGCTCGAATTTCCGGACATTGATGGCGCTCGCGAAGAATACCGCAAACACTGGGACGGGAATCTCGACTCCTGGAAAGCCAAAGGCTATCCCGTCGTTGCGTATAAGACCTATGAAAAAGCCTCGGAGCTCTGGGATCTCCTGATGAAGTCGACGTACAACCGAAACGAGCCCGGAGTTTTGTTCATCGACACCATCAACAAACTCAACAACCTCTACTATGCCGAACATATCAACGCCACCAACCCCTGTGGTGAACAGGTACTCCCCGTCGGCGGCAGCTGTCTGCTTGGTTCGATCAACTTAACAAAGTTTGTGAACTCAAAAGCCGCAGATTGGGACTACGAGAAACTTCGCACGTACATCCCCATCGCCGTGCGCTTCATGGACAACGTCAACGACCGTTCGCAAGCACCGCTCCCCGAGCAGCTCGAAAACATGCAGCAAAAACGACGGATCGGCTTAGGCATTCTAGGATACGGCTCGGCATTGATGATGCTCAAAGTGCGATACGGTTCGGACAAGGCGCTAAAACTTACCGAGGAGCTTGGGTCGTTCATCATGAACGAGGCGTACCGGGCGTCGGCGGATCTCGCCCGAGAAAAGGGAGCGTTTCCCCTCTACGACGCCGACAAATACTTGGCTGGTCAGTTTGTTCGCCGCCTCCAACCCGAAACCCGCGCGCACATCAAAAAACATGGGATTCGAAATAGTCACCTGCTATCCATCCAGCCCACTGGCAATAGCTCAGTGTTGGCAAACAACGTCTCCGGCGGGCTCGAGCCGATTTTCATGGCCGAGTACACACGAACCGTGATCCAACCTTTCGCCCCAAGCGGACTCGCGGTTCCAACCAACGTCAACTGGTCAGCCAAAACCTTCACGACAACCGGAGGCACGTCGAAGTGGGAATGGATCAAAGAGGGGGACGAAAACCTGCTTCGCACGCGCTTTGACGACGCCGTCTGGAAGTTTGACCAATCACGTGGCCTGCTTAAGGAAACTCAGATCAAAGACTTTGCGGTTCGCTATCACGAATCACTGGGAACCTGGGACAGTCGCGCCGATTGGGCGTCTACGGCCTACAACCTCAAAATCGAGGATCACGTTCGCACGATGGAAGTGCTGTCGCGCTTTGTCGACGCCGCCATGTCAAAGACGGTCAACGTACCCGCCGACTATCCCTACGAAGAATTCAAACGCCTCTATATGGATGTTTTTAAAACTGGCACCATCAAGGGTTGCACCTCGTATCGCGAGGGCACCATGACCGCCGTACTTGCCGCGACTTCCAGTTCGTCCACTGGTGAGGAGCTCAGCGGAATCCCAAGAACAAAGGCGGTCTCAAGACCGAAGTCCCTGGATTGTGAGATTCACACTCTCACCTCCGACGGGCACAAGTGGGTGGTGCTTGTCGGCCTCCTAGACGGCGACCCCTACGAGGTTTTTGCGATGAAGCAGAACCGTTTGCATCTTCCTAGCACAGTCAAAAAAGGCCAACTGCTAAAAGAAAAACCAGGGCGTTACAACTTGCTGACGGACGACGGCTGGGCGCTTGGTGACATTCGAACTTTCTTCGAGTCGGACGAGCAAGAGGCTCTCACACGAATGATCTCCACAGCTCTTCGTCACGGCGCTGATATTGAATTCATCGTGTCTCAGCTTCTGAAGAGCGAGGGCACGATCAATTCGTTTGCCAAGGCGATCGCACGCACACTGAAGGGCTACATCAAGGAGATCAAAACCATTCGCTGCTCCGAGTGCAACAGTAAGAACATCAAGCTTCAAGAGGGATGTTTTACCTGTCTCGACTGCGGTAGCAGCAAGTGCGAGTGAGGCTCACGCTTTTCAATCTTAACGGGAAGCAAGTGTAATTCGAGACAATACATCCCAAATGACCTGAGAATTCGACTCCCCTCGCTGATGGAGGCAGCAGCAAAAGGTGCCGAACTAGAGATGTAGGTTGGAAATTCATCCAACTACGTCAACAGGGGGGATCGATGAAACCGTTACTAAAATCATCAGCGCGTTTAACAGGGCTCGCTGTCACCGTACTGACATCACTTGCGCTCGGAAATTCGGGTCACGCTAAAAAAGCAGAGCCAAGACACTTAGATGGCGAGCTCCTGCTGACCACCGACGACCATCACTTTGTCGTGCAAACCGACAAGTATTTCTTCCGCATCAATCGGGCAAAATTGGATGCCGATCTTCAGCGACGGCTAGAACAAGCCGCCTTCGCGCACGCCAAGGCCCGCTTTTCTACACCCGGTGACTCCATCGAGCTGCGTTGGCCCACAGTCCTGCCACCTGGGAAAAGCTCGCTCAAAGAACTCGAGCTTGAAGTGCCCGACAAGGTGCAAGTCCTAGGCGATAAAATCGCCGTGAAAGGCAAGCTGGCGCTCTCGTTCAACGATGAACACTTTCTCGTGCAAAGTGATGGAAAACTGTACCGCTTGGATCGCAAGTCCTTGAGTGCCGATCTCAATCAGTCACTCGAGAAGACCTCCATCGGCGACAAAGTCAATCTCACTGTTGATTTGGCCAGCGCCCAGCACGTCGGAACGCTGATCGACTCTTCGAGAATGCCTGCGAGCGTGGCGCAAGCCGATCGCACACAGGACGAAGCGATCACATTTGGCAAAGGTATGTTGCGAATTGTCGGGACACTGGTTCACAGCTTCGACACACCACTTGTGATCATTCAGGTGAAGGACACATTCCTGCAGTTAAAACGGGACGGTCTTGTATTCACTGACGGCACGAAGCCCGCCGACATTGAAAAGCCTGGGCGCCATGTCAACGTCCAGGCTCCACTGCACGCGGTGGATTTTATCTGGAGCTACGACCCGCAGAGCCAGGAGCCGCGCTAGGGCATTTTGGAGTTGAGCTTTTGTGCCAGCTCATCGAGGCTTCCGGTCAATCCCTCTCGTTGCGCGAGGACAAGACCATTTTCGTCGACCGCGATCAGCATATTGGTGTGAATGAAGTCGCCGCTAGGAATTTTCTTGTACTGAACACCCAAGATCGCAGCCAGTTCGCGTGTGTCGGAATCCGAACCAACGAAAAGATCCCAATTGGGGCCAAGGCTCATTTTTTTTCCAAACGCCATCAGCGTCGCCGGAGTGTCGCGCTCGGGATCAAATGAAAACACAGTGAAGCGCACACGTTCGCGGGCGTTTTTACCGAGTGCCGCCTCGACCTTCTTCATATCACTGATGATCATCGGGCAAGCCGACGGACACTTCGTGAACACCATAGTCAAAACTCGCGGCGAACCGCGCAGACTTTTGAGAGAATGTTTCTCAGCCTTTGCATCCGTCCAAACGCTCTCGGACAGATACACCGACTCTTCGCTTGCGCCTTTAGCCGCATCCACAGCTACGCCGCTACTTCCCGCGCAACCAACCAATAATAAACTGGCAAGCGCGAGACCCCACATCGATTTGAAAATTTCGAACTTACGTAAAACCATCTTCGACCTCACTTGTCGTACGCGCATCGGAAGCCCAACGCCCTAGCTGAGGACTTCGGCTTGAGGCTACTGCGAAAGGCGTACCTCATAAATGTCGCATATTCTTCTGGCCTTTTTGCCTTCAAAGCACCAGCACCACAAAATGCATCGCCCGAAGTTTCATTCGAAGAGCGCGAATCACCTTGCAAAATGACCGAGGCAAAATCTTCGGTCCACTCCCAGACAAGACCATGCATACCAGCCAGGCCCGTCGATGGATCTGGCCTTAATCGATCGACCGACTCAAGCTGATCCGACGGCTTTTCATACCAAGCCAAAATCACCTTCAGGTTTTCCGGACGCTGCGCTTGAGCGGCAAACTCCCACTCATCCACGCTCGGCAATCTACCACCTACGGACTTGCAGTACGCACGCGCGGCAAACCACGAGACCGAGGTCACCGGATATCCTCCGGTGCCTTCAGGAAAAAGCCCATCTTTCCATCCCTCAAGATAGCTCGAGTCCGCCATACGCGAAGCAATGCGGTCTTTTGCATATTCGGGATTGGCTTTTAAGAAGACCGCAAATTGCTGCCGCGACACTGGGCGGTCATCCAAATAAAAGGCCGAGATCTTGCGATCGCTTTCGTCTGGTTCTCGAAACAGCGGACTATACAATCCACCTTTCACCAGAACCCGCTCCCCAGCTTGCGCCGGAGATTGCGAAGCGAACAGGCCTGCGAGGACGCAAACCACTGCGCAAACGCGTTTCTCGAGTCCCCTTGCTTTCAAACCGCCCAGGATTTGCATCGTTATTTCTTCCGTTCTGCCTGAACTTCTTTAGGTGTAATCATCGGGCCTTTGTTGCCCCACGAATTTGTGATGTACGTCAGAACGTTGGCGATATCTTCGTTGTCCAAACCAAGTGCTGGCATAATTCCATCATAGTCAGCGCCGTTGACCGTGATCTTGCCTTCAAGACCGTGCACCACAGTGCGGATCGCACGTTTTCTGTCGGCCATCAGGAAGTCTGCCTTTGCCAATGGAGGGAAGGCGCCTGGAATACCTTGTCCGTTGACTTGGTGACAAGCGGCACAGCTGCTGGTGTAAACCGTCTTACCGGCTTTCATTCGCTGCTCAAACGTTTCAGCTTTTGGCGCGGCCTTCGCCTCTTGCGGCATCGACTGGATCGCACTTCCTTCGGGAAGATAAATCGCGTCGACGGTTTTTCCTGTGTAGATCTCGGGACGGTGTGGCCCTTCAACCTTCAACATTCCAAGTGCCCCTTTGTTGAAGGCACGGAAGATCGAGTGATCCACCAAAATCAGGTTGGCCGCCGTGTCGAGTTTGAATTCGACGATCGAAGACCCGCCCGCTGGCACAAGAGTGGTTTGCACGTTGTTCTGAGTAATTTTTGTTCCACCATCTTGATAGACGTTGTCAAAAATTTCTCCGATCACGTGGAATGACGAAATCAAATTGGGTCCGCCGTTTCCAACAAAGAGGCGTACGGTTTCGCCAACTTTCGCTTTGATCGAGTTATCACCCGTCATGGCTCCGACCGAGCCGTTGAAGACCACGTAGTCCGCTTGCTCTTTTACAGCCTTGTCCATATCGAATGGCTGAAGGCCCTTTTGTCCGTGTTTCCCCTTCGTGTAGAACTCGCTCTGCACAACTTGGAATTCACGATCCACCTTCGGTAGGCCTTTTTCTGGCTCAACCAAAATCATACCGTACATACCGTTTGCAATGTGCATCCCAACCGGAGCCGTTGCACAGTGGTAAATGTAAAGTCCGGCTTTCAGAGCACGAAACGAGAACGTCGAACTGTGACCAGGTGCTGTGAACGAGCCCTCCGCACCGCCCCCCTGCCCAGTGACAGCGTGCAAGTCGATGTTATGTGGCATCTTGCTGGTTGGGTGATTGGCAAGAGTGAAGTCGACATAGTCACCTTCACGAATGCGGATCATCGGCCCAGGAACCGTTCCACCGAATGTCCAGAACGTGTACTCGACACCATCGGCCAGTCGCTTTTTCAGCTCTTTGGTTTCCAGATGCACTTTCACACGTGCGGGCTTCCGGCGCTCAATCCGAGGAGGAACTTCTGGCGCGTAGGCGAGCTTGGCTTCCTCAACTGGAAGCTTGTTCACGTCGATCTTCTCGTCGACCTGTGCGGTGGCTTGAAGCGCAAAGGCTCCCAGTGCCAACGATGCTATAATTCCCTTAAGACTCAACGCGCTTTTCATCTTGCGTTCCCTTCTCCTTGTTGCGATTTTTGATGAAATCCAACGATTGCATAGTTTATAATTTTAAGAAAGACCGAACTGTTTCGCGCTTCAATGCGCCAATCCGCACCTTAGTCGTGGTATCCTCCGATACCCGACATAGCAGGAGAAGACGCTTGAACGCAACTGAACTGAATTGCCCGATCTGCTCCAGCATGGAAGAAAGTGTCACCAACGAAATCTTGGCGCACCTCTCTCCGGTGAAAGCAAAAAAAGACAACGTCATCCTTTCGCCAGACATCGTCTCTCCTGGGCTTTACCTGATCGGCAAAGGCCGTGTGAAAGTGTTTCGGCTCAACTCAAACGGCAAAGAACTCATCTTGCACCTTCTTAAGGACGGCGATTGTTTTGGCGAAAAGTCGGCGATGGACGGCGCTCCTCAAGGCGACTTCGTCACCGCCACCACGGAAACGAGCCTGTTTCTTCTTCCGCGCGAAAAGCTGCACGATCTTTTGCAGAAACATCCGAAGCTTTATCCCTCGGTGCTTCGGTCGATCTGCCGCTGGATGGACCATCTGAATGGCGTGATCGAATCCATCAGCCTGTCCTCGGCTCGCGAAAGAGTCTCGGTTTTCCTTAAGCGCCTCGTAGTCGAACAGGAATCCGACTTGGTCAGTTTGCCGCATAAGAAACACGAGGTCGCGCTGATGCTGGGGCTCAGGCCCGAGACCTTCTCGCGCGCACTCGCCGAAATCGAAGAGCAGGGAGCGATTAAGCTTAACCATCGGCAGATCCAAGTCGTTGATAAAAACCTTCTCTAAGAAAAACCCATCCCCATATCGCCAGGGCGATTCCCCAAAGTCCGCCCGCATAGGCGAGATGAGAGAAGTAACTCTGAGGAAGAAAGCCTGCTGAAAAGCGTGTGATCGAAGCGGCCAAGATCATCGCAACGACGGGATAAAGCACACGCGACGTGCTCTCTAAAAGTAGCCGTTTGCTACCGTGGGCGAGTGTCACACGCGTCGCCACCATCAAGGTGAGAAGGCCAAGCCCACCGATGTAAAAGAGATGGATCGAATGAATCTTCCAGCCGGCATACACCGAAATCAGAGATCCGCTGACCATCATCCAAGCCGAAAGCCAAATCCCCCACCCTTGGCGAGTTCCCGCCTTCGGAAGGCGGCCGATCTTCCAATCACGAAGTAAAACGTAGGCAACCACCAGCCCTCGCAACAGTCTCCACGCCGAGGTCTGAACCACATCCGCGATGCTTGCCGCTTCAAATAGATAGGTCATCCAAAATAGAGCCAACGGAATCACCAAGCGAGAAACGCCGCTCTTCACGGCTGCCTTGTCCTGCGAAACGGTCGGTTCGAGTCCGTGCCCCATCAAAAAGGGCGCAAGTCGACCACCCACACCGAGCACCAGGCTCAGCACAAATCCCTCATAGAGGAACAAGCTTGCGAGTCGGCGGAGAACATCCGATTCAAGAGACGAAGCAAAGGCCTGTCCACTGGCGCCAACGAGCCCCGCCACCAAACCAAACGGAAGAAAAATAAATTCCACAGGTGGGCTCTTTGTACGAGCGAGAAAACGTCTGCCTAAAATTCCGGCCAAGACAGCTATCGAAAGTGCCGCCAAGCCAAACACCGTTTGCACCGGCGCCCCCAACATGACGCTCAAGCAGACCGCCGCGAAACTGGCGGCCGCCAGAGAAAACTCCGACGCCTTCAAGTCTCCTGTTGCGGTAAATCGTGGGCCGGCGGTCAGCAAAAAACCCATGATGTGTCCCAACAAAAATCCCACGACCATCGACTGCGGATGCGCTTGGGCCGGATAGGCGATCCAACCCAAGGCGAAAAAGACCCACATCAGGCCGCCCCAAATTCCCATTCCCCAAGCCAGCGGGAAAAAGAAGCGAAAAGGATTTGTCAGGAAGTAGGCGCTCATTGGTGCCCCTCGCCGCCACACACGCCGCAGCAGCCTCCGCCCTGTTGAAGCATCCGGATCTTTGCCTTCACTTCCCCTTGCTTCACGACGACGACTTTCGAACCGAAGGTCTCTGTTACCAGTCGAAGCATTTCGCCCAGCGTGCGTTTGGTCTCGTCGCGATTCGACCCCGTGGCCTCGACCGAAAGTGAGTCGTCTGACGTGAGGTTTTCGACGGCGCGAAGAACTCGTTCGATTCGCTTGTTCTCGGTCCAGTCAGTTGAGAGCACCAATGAAAAATCAGCCATGATCCCGTCCTCCTTTGCCGACAGATTCGGCCGAAATAGCGGGAGATTCCTTGATCGAGATCAAGTTTGTTGTTTTTGGGACGTTTGTTGAGTTTTTGATCTGAAGGCAGAGACCGGCATCGAAATTACCGGTAATCTGTCAAGCGTGAGCCTAAATATCCTTTATTTTGGACATGACACTTCTCTCGCAAAGGCGCTGCAAGCATATGCCCCGCGAACCGTTTCGGGTTTGCAGGTCTTTCCGGTTTCCACCTACGAGAAGTTCTTGGAGCTGATCGAAAAGCAGCACTTTGATGTGGTGCTGGCCGAGGCCTCCTGCGACAACGCTCTACCAAAAAACTGGATCTCCTTGCTTCAAGCTAAGTATCGAACTCTGGAAGAGCCCGTGCGAACCCAGTTCATTTTGCTCACCGGTGTGACCGACGACAAGGCGGTTCGCGAGTCGCTTGGCCGAGGATACACCGACATCATGTCGACGCCCGTCGACCTCTCGATTTTGCTACAAAAGCTTCAGCT
>CAUJGS010000007.1 GCA_963170185.1 Bdellovibrionota bacterium | reverse complement strand
GTTATGGGCACACGCACAAAATTTTCTTCGTGATGCTATAAGTAAGCGAAATGCCACGAATTGAGAAACCATTTCTCGAGGAAATTGAGACGACGTTGAAAATGGACATGCAACCTTTTGCGGCATGTCATCACCCATTTCCGGGCGACTTTCTGCGGACTGCTAACAGCTTGAACAAGTTTGGCGTGGAAGCGCCTAAGCAAGCAGCGATTTTCTCCATTCCTGCTTATCTGATCAGCAGTTTTGGAAGTGGACCGAAAGGGTCGGCCACGGCGACGAGCTTAAGCGCGAGTGCGAACTGTTCTCATTCGCTGCGCCTCGCGCGCTTCTCGAAGCAGCTCACGCATCCGATGCACCGGCGAAATTCCGGAGTCCCGACTAAATCGTTCCAGCGCGATGTCTTCTAAAATGTCGGTTTCGTCGGACGGACTCAAATCCGTGAGCTTCAACAGTTCGGTCAGTTTCTCGGCCGCCAGCGGAATCTTCGCCAACAAAAAGATGTCGAGCCCACGAAGGCCCTTCGGGAATCCCGAACCACCGGGCGATTCATGATGCTGCTGCACCACCAGCCGAAACTGCTCAGTGATGGCCGGATAACCTTCCATGATTCGCATCGATGCCTCGGGATGCATATCGTAGGACGGCCGATCCGAGATTCCATTTTTCATCAGCGAGATGTCGCGAAAGTAAGTCGCCAAGAGGAAGCTTTGGAAAGTGGGAATCGGAACACTTTGAAGTTTGTGAAGAAGTGCGCCGCCGATGAGCGTGGCGCCCACCATTTGCATCACGGAGTTTGGCATCTTTTCGGTTTGCCGTGAGGCAATCAAGTATGGCCGAGTTCGGTCTTCTTGGATCAAGCCTAATGTGACCTGCAAAATCTGATGAACTCGGTCCACTTTGGTAAAGAAGTTGTCGCGATCAAAGCCAAACAAAAAAAGATCCAAGCCCGCAAACTCCAGAGCCCGAACAGCGCCACGCGCCCGCACGGCGGGCCCTAGCGATTGGTCGGCCGCTTGCGCCAACATCTCGACGATTCCTGTTTCGAAGAAGCTGTCGATCCCATCGACTCTGGCCATCAAGGCCTCGTCCCCTTTTTCTAGGTAGCGTTCAAACCGTTCGCGCTCGAGAGGCTCGCCCTGCTTAAAAACCCGAACTTGTTTGGAGCCGATGATGACATAGAGATCAAATGGGGCCTTTTGGCCGTTGAGTATGGTCTCCGGTGGAATAGAAATAAACTGTGGCCTTGCCTCTTCCAATTCACGAGTGTCCGGAGACTCACCCGATGCCAAGTTTTCCGCTGGTCCTGATGTCACTCTGGAAGCCCTCCGCAGTCAAAGCCTCTTATCGGCTGAGCCACCAAGCGACCTCGTTGAGACAATGTTAACAGATTTGAAGACGGCATTAACCAAGCCGTCTCAGTACGAGCCAAACATCTCAAAGCCAACGTCTCAAGATTTCGCAGCGTCGCGGCTTCTCGCCAGCATAAACGCGTAGCCGGCGTAAGCTAGGTTCACGAGCACGAAGGCCGACATGTATTCCACGCCACCCGCGCCGAAGCCGTACGAGTGAAGCCCCGCACCCAAGACGAAGTTGACGCCGTACCAGGCCATGATCACGAGATTGAACGACACCACGGCGCCCATCAACATGCCGATCTGTTTCACCCATCCCGAGAGCCGCGCATGCAAAATCGCGATGTAGCCCAAGAGAGCGATCAGTGCCCAAGTCTCTTTTGGATCCCAACCCCAGAAACGGCCCCAGCTATAATCAGCCCAGACGCCACCCAAAATCGTTCCCGCCGCAAGCAGCACAACACCGATCTGCATACAGCGATAAATCGCGATATTGATGGCTTCAATCCGAGGACTCGTCGCCTTGTCACCTCGGATCACAAACCCAAGTCCCAAGTTGCCAAGCGCCCACGCCAAGAAAAAGGCGGAATACGAAATCGTGATTGTCAGAACATGCACCGTGAGCCAGAGATTTGAGCGCAAAACCGGCTCAAGCGGCTGAAGACTTGCGTCCAAAACATGCGGCACGCTGTCGGCTACGATGTTACAAAGCGTCGCAACGATCGCCCCCGAGAGCAGAACGAATTTCGTTTTCTGCTTCCACTCAAAGAAGAAGGCAAACAAGATCGTTCCCCAAGAGACCCAGATCACCGACTCGTACATATTCGAAACCGGCGGACGGCCCGTGAGATAAACCCGCAAAGCAAACCCATAGGTGTGAATCAAGAACGCCACAAAGGATAGCGCCCAACCCGCCGTCATCAACCCCT
Organism: Bdellovibrionota bacterium; assembly: GCA_963170185.1. Classification (GTDB taxonomy): domain Bacteria; phylum Bdellovibrionota; class Bdellovibrionia; order Bdellovibrionales; family JAMPXM01. The sequence goes on along the minus strand of CAUJGS010000007.1, from coordinate 35,539 downwards.
TACGGTTAGAAATCCAAGCCGCGCTGATCGCAATCGCCGCCAAGACATAAAAGATCCAAGCCAACCGAAACGGATGTAGCTCCTCGAAGTGCACTTCGATTCCGATATCTTTGCCATCCGGATAAAGTGTCGGATTCTCCGCGCGAGCCAGTTCCATGAAGGACTTCACCGCGTCCTGAAGCCGAGGAACCGAACCATCCACGGGCGCTTCGCCGCCGGGAAGCTCACGAATGAACGCCTTGGCGACAACCGAAAACGACTCTTTTAGTGGCCCGTCAACCTCCGCAACCGAGCGCCACATATCTGGCTCCTTCGGCAACAGCGGATCCGCTTTTTCACGTTCCGCTTTTTGCGCCGATGCCTCAAGCGTCGGCGGCACAATACGAAGGATCGTGCCCGCTTTGATCGCCTGATACATACCCAGCTGATTCTCCAAACGCGCGACAGCCTGGTAATACGGCGTCAACTTCGCCTTGGTCTCGCGAAAAGCCGCCAAGTCCTGAAGCACCAGACCGATTCGGTCATTGGCAACGAGTTCACGCGGAGAAAAGCGATCGCGCGTGAGTTCAACCTTCAGGGCCTCTTTTAAAGCCGCAAGTTTGATCTCCACGATTTGCTGTTCATCCCAAAACTGCGGCGCCAAAAACCAGGTGACAATAATCTCCATCGCCGGGCGAGCGCGACGGTCACGTTTTTCGCCCTCAGCTTTGTCGTAACCTTCTCCACCTTTTTCAGATGAGCGTTCCGGCGGACGATAGCTTGTGCGACCGTACACCAACTGCAATGTCTCACGAGCAAAGGTATCAAACGGCTTAATCCGACCCGAATCTTGAATCGGAAGCCGCTTAAGAGCCTCCATGCCTTCTTTGGCCTTCACGTCCCGGCCGACTTCGCCCTCGGCCCATACAGGACCCGCCATCATCAAAATCAAAGCGGTAAAAATCCAGTTCTTCATAGACAATACCCCAATCACTTTCGCGGCCCCTGCATCCACGCTCGCCGTTTCAAGTAAAACAAATGAAGCGAACCAAGCACGATAAGAAGCGAGCCAAAGTACTTCAGCCCACGTCCCGGATCTTTATTCACCGAGAGCACCGAAGCCGTCGGACGCCCCGACGGGTCACTCTCAAAGCTCGCCTGGTAAAAGGTAAACCCGGCGTGCTTCAACGGTTCGTTCATCGAAATCAACTGATCAGAACCGTCCGGCAACGTCACCACGCTCTCGTAGCTGGCAGCGCGAAGTGTCCCCTGATAACGGCCGATTCGAAATTCCTTAAGCTTCACATCAAAACCCAAGGGCCAACGACGATTGGCATACGACACGACGTAGGCCTCACTCGTCCCAAAAAGCTTTAAAAGCGAATTAAGCCCCATCCACTGATGGCTCACGGTCGTCTGCCCCGGCGCCGTGTACTCGACTCGGATCGCCGCCGTCGTAAGTGGCGTTGGCTTGTCGACAGGACGGTACGTGATCTCCTCTTTGGCCTGCGGCATGTATTTCAAAAGACGAAACTCAAGCCCCATCCAATCGGTGCGAATCATCTCGCCTGCGCGAACAAACCCCTTTTTCACGTCGCGTGTGCGCGCCGTGTGGATATTGTACTCAAGCTTTTCGTTGTCGACGGGACGAAACAAGATCGCGTTGCGGCCGCCAAAGTCCCGAGGAAAGTTTGCCACGATCAAGACCTGAGCCGGTCCAAGATCTTTTGTCTCCGAACCCTCTTTCGACGGCTGCAGCATCCACTCCGTGATATTCACATTCGGATTTTGCATTTGGAAACGAATCGCGACGCCCGACTTGGGGTCTGTTGACTCCACGAACTTTTGCTCACGAATCGCATACGGTAGCGATTCGACGATCTTGATCGCTCCGTTGGGAATCTCGATTGCCAGAGGTTTTTTCTGCGCAGGTTTTAAGAAGAAGTCGACTTCACGATCAAACAGTTTGGTGAATTGCGATCCATCGAAGGTCGAATACACCGCAAGGTCCGTCTCCCCAAGAATCACGCTCTTTTGCTTTTCGCCAATGCCAAAGCTGATCGAGCCATCGATTCCAAACCGCTGGGTCACCCAAGAGCCAAACAGCAAGATAATGATTCCGATATGGGCCAAAACAAAACCCGTATGACGCTTTTGCCAAGGCCAACGATCGATCATGACAGCCGTCAGGCTCACGATCAGAGAGATCATCGTGCCCCACATCCAAATCGAATTGTAGACGATCTTCTTGGCCGCAAGCGCATCGTACTGCGCCTCCACGATCGTGCCCCAGGCCGTAACGATCCCGAGGGCGATAATGATAACCACGGCAAGCTTTAAACTCGCTAAAACACGAACGACCTTACGAAAGGTTTTCCACCATGCCAAACTCACCTCAGGCTGATTCGACTCAGAACTCAACTCGGCCCCCACACGCTTCGCTAAACGCCTTCACTTAAGCCTATCACCGACCAAAAAGTAAGAAAACTTTGTCACACCCGAGCCGCGATATATTCCAGCACGCGACCGACGCGGGTTTGCGTTTCCTCAAACACTTTCGGCAACGGACGCTTGGTCTCTTCATTCATATAGAGCTTGCGATTGAGCTCAATCTGAATCGTCTGCCATCCCTCACCTGGGCGGCCGTAGGTTTCGGTAATACGACCACCTTTGTAGGGCCAGTTCTCCGAAACCCTAAACCCTTCCGCGCGGCCCGCTTCCACCACAAGTGCGAAAAACTCGGCCGAAGAGCTTTTCCCGTCTTGGTTGGAAATCACCAGATCCGCCCGCGCCTCGCCGGGATCGCGATGCTCGCGCGTCCCAAGGCTTGGCATCGAGTGAAGATCCAAGTGGTAAAGAGTACGACCGTTATGGTTCACCGGCTGGCGCGCGGCAACCGGTACCACGTTCTCTGCAACAAAATGCACCGCTTGATGAAATGGATGAAAACACCTCTCAAGAAGCTTGTCGTAGGTCGCGCGATCGATGGCCGAAGGCATCAACTTTTCGCCCTTGGTCGTCATCGACCAAAGCAGACCTCGCGGAAAGCTTCCCGCACTATTGGACGACCCAAGAACGCTGTCTTGGTCGACATCGGTTGCAAGTCGATTGAGATCACACGCGTAGCGATGCCACTTTGTCGTCACCCAAGGCAACCTAAGCTTCGCCAACGCCGGCGCATAGAGCTGATCGACATACCGATCGACATCAAACATCAATAAAGTTTCGGGAAGCCCATTTAGCCACGGCGCCTCTGGCGGAATGTTTTCGCCGGAGTGTGGGATCGTCACCATCAACGGCTTTTGGCTACCGCCCAGCGATGGAATCCACTCATTTGTCTTGACGGCCTGACTCACCTTTGGCCCCCTGTTTCGTAATGACAGACTCTGCAAAACCCAACGAATCAAAGTCCGCTCCCAAAGTCTATACGCGAACAGGCGACCAAGGCACGACTTCGCTCTTTGGCGGAGCACGCGTCGGCAAAGACGACCTTCGCCTTGAGGCCTACGGCACCCTCGACGAACTCAATAGTTTGGTAGGAGTTTTGATCGCGGAGATCGAAAACGAAATCTGGTCGGGCTCAAGCCTCATGGAAGTCGACCGCGTGAAAACCGAGCTCTCCGAAGCTCAAGCCCAGCTTTTTGTCTTGGGGTCACACTTGGCAACCGGCGCTAGCGGCTCGGCCTCTGATCAGAAATTTCGCGACATGCTGCCGCCGCTAAAGGACGATTATGTCACACAGCTTGAAACCGCCATGGATCGCATGTCGGTCTCACTCGAACCCTTAAAAAACTTTGTACTTCCAGGCGGGACCAGACCGGCCGCCTACGCCCATCTGGCTCGGACCGTCGCACGTCGTGCCGAGCGTGCGATCGTGGCGTCCGCGGGAGACCAGCCGACAGAGTGGCAAGGGAAAGTCGTCACCCAAGTGAACCGACTCAATGACTACTTTTTTGTTTTGGCCCGTCACCTAAATCGTCTGCAAAGCCGCGACGAGCCTTTGTGGATGCCCGAGAAGAAATAGCCGAGCACCCGTAGGTCTTAGTGAAATTACTGAGCGATTCCAGCTACTGGGCGCATTTGCTTCCAGAACCAGTTTAACATTGGGTCGAGATCGATCGAATCGATAACCGTGACTTCATCAGCGCCCGTCGCATCGGCAATCTGGCTGTATTCGAGCGGCTGAATCGTTTGCGCCGGCCCGATGTTGATATAACGAAGCACACTCTGGTGCTCGACGATCTCTGAAATCAGCTTCTTCAGATCCATCGTCGGCTGACCAAGCTCCGCAAACGTGCCGTCTTCATTGCGCATGAACGCACGAAACTCCGTGAGACTAAGACCCGTCAAAGAAGGAAGTTCAACTCCTACTTGAGGCGCCTGAGGCGCCTGAGCCGCCTGCGAGTCCCCCGCAACCAGTGCCGGAAGCGGAGCCAAGGGCGCTTGCATTCCAGGAACGGGCAAGAGCCCAGAACCGGTCGGCGTCGATGCCGTCGCAGCTGAAGAGTCGCTCGTCGCCTGACCAGGAACCGCGACCAAGCGCGGTTGAAGCGTTTGAAGAGCTGGCGACTGAAGCACCATCTGCTCAAACGTCATTTGACCTGCGCAGACCATGAGGGCGGCATCACCATTGGCCGCGCCAAGAAGAACCTCTGGTGCTCGTTGCGAGCGCAAGAGACGGTCATAAAGTCCTACTTGAACAATTGCAGATAAGAGACTTTTTAATTTGATGTTTCTAAAGAATGAATCGTCGTCCGCCACGATCGCGCCCAAGAGATCGATGCGATTGACCTCTTGCCCATCCAAAATGCGCTGGGCTTCGCGTATGCGGAGCGAAACTTCTGGAATGCGAACCGTACCCAACCGAAGTTCCAAGAAGTCCAGACCGTTTCGCCCCGCAAACACGGCGCCTGATGACTGTGTGAAAACCGACTTAAATCCCGCATGAACGACTGTCATGTTCGCCCCTATTCCCATCATTTTCGTTTTCGCCGTCTCAGCCCGTCGATCCCCTTTGGGAGTTTCGACTTTTCAACCCCGGGGCCAAGAAACGTCACTTACCAAGAAGCTCAGCATCCTGCGTGCCAACCCGATGAGCTCGAAGTCTCGGCCGCAAAAGACCGTCGAAAACAGGCCTCAAAAGAAACAGAAACACTTCTGAAACAGGGACAAAAGGAAACTGACAGCAAGCCGAACGGCAATATACGGGGGCGAGAACGGGATTTTCCGACTCGACCACCACCCCCATTTGCCACACCCTTGACCGAGGCCGGCTCCCCCTCAATCACCATGACTGTTCAGAAACCCGACACTTGCCGTGAAGGGAATTCAATGGCGATTGAAAGGGTAGCCACCCGACTTAAGGTCCGGTCAGACGGAAATCCAGTGCCGCGACTCGCCGACTGTCTGATACGCTGATCCAAGAGTTTAACATCCAAGGGTTTCAGCAGCTTAAGGGGCACGACCGAGAATGAACTCCGAGAATCCGCGACCACGTCTTGAGTCAATTGCTGTGATTGCCCTCTTGTTGGTAATCGGCTTTGCCGCAGCGGACCTGACAATCCTGAATTATCGCGGCTTTATGCTGCCTGGCGATCCACCGACAGCGACGCCCGTCTATACCTCTCGCAACTCTTATTTTGGTAAAGAGAAATTCCAGGTCATCACCGGCCGCAATATCTTTGCGCGCGATCAGAAGATCCCAGATCCGCTGGGCGGGGCGCCTGCAAAACAACAAGACGATGCCCCGGTTCCCACTCAGCTTGCCATTTCCTTGGTTGGGACCCTGGTGCACGCCAACCCTGGCCGATCTGTTGCGACACTCAATCTGCGTTCCAAAAACGACGTTGTCGCCGTTCGCGTCGATGGCGAGATTCCAGATGGCTTAGGCACCGTCACGAAAATCGAACGCTCGAAGATGATCTTTCGCAACAATGCCAGCGGCCGCCTTGAGTACGTGCAAATGCAAGAAGAGGGCGGAGCCGTGGGCTTTAACGTCGTCACCGCAACGGCTGTCGCTCCTGGCATCACCGCGACTTCGGAAAACGATCGTTCGGTTCGACGCGATGATCTCAATCGCTACCTCCAAGATCTCCCCTCGATTCTGCAACAAGCCCGCGCGGTTCCTCGCATCGGTGCCAATGGCCTGATCGAGTGCTTCAATATTGCGGAAATGCAGGCTGGCAGTATCTTTGAAGCCCTCGGCGTTCGCCGCGGCGATTGCATCGAGAGCGTGAACGGAGAAAAGATCGATTCACCGGCAAAAGCCATGGAGATCTTCCAGAAGCTGCGGAACGACCCGGGAACGATCAATCTAGGATTCGAGCGAGGCGGACGAAAGGAATCGTCGAACTTCTCGATCACAGAATAAACGGTATTGGGAAACTGAAAACAGACAAGGATGTCTATGAAACAGTCTAAAAAACCATCGACGGCGCGAAAAGCCATCATTTCTTCAATTGCAATGAACTTTGCGTTCTCTGCGATGGCCCTGCCGCCAAGTGCGATCTTCCTCTCACCTTCACGTGCGTTTGCTCAAAGTAACGAAGAGATCGATCGCCTGTTTGACGACGAAGAGCTCGACGAGTCGGTTGGCAACTTCAGCGACGCTCCACCGGCACCGCCTGCGACTCCACCCGATTTTGGCGCGGCAACTTCTAGCGGACCATCCGAGCCAAACTTTGGCGGAAACGGCAATGACGACCGCTTCTCGCGCGGCAGTGGAAACGGCGGCTCACGCGGAAGCTCGATCTCAAGCGGACCAAGCCAGCTTCCAACCACACCGACAAGCCCGTCGCAGACCAAATCGCGAGGCGCACCATCCCTCGCCGATGCACAGATCGAGGACATGACCGACGAAAACTATCCGGATCTTGTGGAAGCCAACTTCCCGAACGCGGAAATCACCGACGTCGTGAAAGCCATCGGCCAGCTCACGGGAAAGAACTTTATCATCGACCCGGGCGTTCGCGGCAAGATCTCGATCATTGCCCCGAGCAAAGTCACTGTCGCCGAAGCTTATAAAGCGTTTTTAGCCGCACTTGCGATCAACGGTTTCACGGTTGTTCCTTACGGCAAATTCTTAAAAGTTAAAGCCTCACGAAACGCGCAGCGAGATTCGATTGAAACCTACACCGGTGAGTATGCGCCAACGAGCGACATCTACATCACTCGCATCGTGCATCTCAAACACATCTCGGCCGAGGAAGTAAACAAGCGGCTTCGCGTTCTTCCTTCTAAAGACGGCGAGATGACACCTTATGAGCCTACAAACTCGCTTCTGATCACCGATTACGGCGCCAACGTCGAGCGCATGATGAAGATCATCAAGGAACTCGATCGCCCTGGCTTTGAAGAACAGCTTTCAGTGATTCCAATTCGCTACGCGAAATCAAAAGACCTTGCTGATCTCATCAACCAAATCATCAGCAAAGACCCCCGTGGCGCAGGCGCGGCTCAGCCGGCATTTGGCGCCAACGTTCCGCGTTTCCGTTCACGTGGCGGCACGGCGGCCGGCGGCACACCAGAGGAACTCTCGCTTGTTGCTCCAGACGACCGCACCAATGCGCTGATCGTGGTCGGAAACCGCGCGGGAATCGAAAAGGTTCGCGATCTTGTTCGCAAACTCGACTACAAACTCGACCCAGCGGAAGCCGGCGGCGTTTTTGTGTACTATGTTCGCTACGGCGAAGCAGAAAAGATCGCACAAACCATTGGCGGCCTCGCCTCTGGCTCGTCGGCGTCCTCAAGTGGCGCGGCAAGCCCCCTTGGTGGAGTCGGCAACTCGGCGTTTGGCGGCGGAGCAAATCGCATGGCCTCCCCGCTCGATCGCCAAAACATCTTTGGCGGCGACGTGAAGATCAATGCCGACAAAAACACGAATTCGCTTGTGATCACGGCTTCCAAGCAAGACTACGAAACCGTGCGTTCGCTTTTGGCGAAGATCGACATTCCTCGCGATCAAGTCTTTGTTGAAACGATCATCATGGAGATGAACGCCAACAAAACACGGTCGTGGAATCCGACTTATTACTACCTCGATCCAAGCTCAAAAGGTGTCGGCCGGGCCGGCTTCGGTTCGCAAGGAAGTCTCACCAGCATCATGAACCCTGGCACCGACAGCGGCGCTGTCTTGGGCTTCGGAAGCGGTGCTTCGTTTGATTTCACGCTCCCTGGAACTTCTCAAACCGTGCGAATTCCTTCGCTCTTGGCGTTCATTAAGTTCCTACAGAGCAATATCGAATCAAACATCCTCTCCACTCCACGCATCATGGCGCTCGACAACGAGGAAGCCGTGATCGAAGTCGGCGACAAGGTCCCTGTCGCGACGAACTCGACAAGCACGGCAGCTGGTACGACTTCGACGACGCAATTTGAGCCTGCGACGATCAAACTTGAGCTGACACCTTACATTCGCCCAGACTCGGATGTCGTGCGCTTGAAGCTTGCGCAGAGTGTTCGCCAGGTGAACCCAAACGCCGGTGTTGCAGACGCGCTTAAGAACGTCGCAACGACGATCTCGGATCGCACGATCAAAACCAATATCGTCGTCAATTCTGGCGATACGGCGGTGCTTGGCGGTTTGATCCGCGACGAAGAAGGCGTTGATGAAACCAAGATCCCAGTTCTTGGCGACGTCCCCGTCGTCGGCTGGCTCTTTAAGTCACGCAGCCGCACGAAGAAGAAAATCAACCTCGTCGTCTTCATCACTCCGCGCATCATCCGCGGCGTTCGCGAGAGCCAGAAGCTCACCAGCGAAAAAGTGAACGAACGCGTCGACTGGATCAAGAGAAACTTCGACGGTCGCGATCCGCACGGTGCGAAGATGGACTCTCTCCCCCGTACGACAAAACGCGGAGAGCCGCGCTCGAAGAAGATCAATAGCAACGAACCGGTCAACGCCACTAGGTAAGACTTAAAGTAGAGAGGCATAATGGCTGCGGTCCAAATCGACAGCGTTCTGATTAAGAACACGAGCCTTACCGAGGAGCAGGTCGAACTGCTTCTCAATCAGACATCGGCGACAGGTACGCCGATGCGAGATCTGCTTACGCGCAAAGACGGCATGACTCCGGATGAAATCCTAGGGGATCTCGCCGCGCAGCTTGGTATCGCCTATCTAAAAGACATCCCGGTCAACGATATCAACGCCGATCTCGTGCGTGATATCGCCATCGGGTTTGCAAAAAAACACGAAGCCCTTCCCTTAAAGGAAGACGGCTACTCTGTGCAGGTCCTCGTCACGAACCCACTGAACACGCGCATCCTAGACGACCTCCGCGTGATCTTTAATAAGCGCATCGTGCCCGTCATGACTTCAAAAACGCGCATCTTAGATGCGATCAACAAAGTCTATGAAAAGAGCACAGCTGGCCTTGGCGGACTAGATGGCATCGAAGACGACGACCTCGACTTCGATGACCAAATTATCGATCTCTTGGAAGCGGGAGACGACGACGCTCCGGTGATTAAGCTCGTCAACACCCTGCTTTTCCGCGCAGTTAAAGAAAAAGCCAGTGATATCCACATCGAGCCCTACGAACGCGACATGGCCGTTCGGTTTCGGATCGACGGTGTCTTGTTTGATATATTTAAGCCCGCAAAGAAACTGCAAAATTCCATCACGTCTCGTATCAAGGTCATGGCGAATTTGAACATCGCCGAAAAGCGCCTTCCACAAGACGGCCGGATCCCACTAAAGCTTGGCGGAAAAGACATCGACGTTCGTCTCTCCACGGTGCCTACGGCATTTGGCGAACGCATCGTCATGCGTCTACAAGACCGATCCAACGTCGTATTGCAGCTCGAACAGCTGGGATTTAGCGAATCCAGCCTCGATGCCCTTCGTGAGGATCTTTTAAAGCGCTCGTACGGCATCATGCTCGTCACCGGACCTACCGGCTCTGGTAAGTCGACAACACTTTATGCGTGTCTGTCTCGGATCAATAACTCGGAATTGAACATCCTCACCGTCGAAGACCCGGTGGAACAACGAATCCACGGCATCGGCCAGGTTCAGGTGAACTCCAAGATCGGACTCACCTTCGCCGCGGGCTTGAGAAGCTTTCTTCGTCAGGATCCCGACGTGATCATGGTGGGTGAGATTCGCGACTTGGAAACAGCGGAACTTGCCGTGCAAGCCTCGCTCACCGGTCACTTGGTGTTCTCTACCCTGCACACAAACGATGCCGCCGGCGCCTTCCCGCGCCTCATCGATTTCGGCTGCGAACCATTCCTCATCGCCACCTCCATCCAGGGCGTGATCTCGCAGCGCCTGGTGCGTATCTTGTGCCCACACTGCAAACAGCCCCATGTCGCCACCGATGTGGATCTCGCAAGCCTTGGTCTCACACGCGAGCAAGTTCGCGGCGCCACCATGTACAAGGCTATCGGCTGCGATCAATGTAACGGCAAAGGCTACTTAGGCCGAACCAATATCCAAGAGCTTTTGCTGGTCACGGACGAGATTCGTTCGATGATCATGCAGCGGCGTGATGGCGGCGCGATTAAAAAGAAGGCCATTGAGTTAGGCATGAAGACCTTCCGCGACCATGGCATCGAGAAGGTTCTTAAAGGCATCACAACCGTCGAAGAAGTTCTCTCAAATACGCAAATTGACCTTTAGGTCGATCGCATATCGGCTTGCGCTCGCTTAAAAGCATTGCAAAGATATCGCAATGCCAGTTTTTGAGTACAAAGGCTTAACCAAAGCGGGAAAATCGGTCAAAAACACGATCGATGCCGACAACGTCAAAACGGCGCGAGCTAAGCTCAAAAAAGACGGTATCTATGTCACCGATATCGTCGACAAATCCAAACTTCAGGCCGCCAAAGCTCGAGGCTCAAGAGCTAGCGGCGGAAAAGTGTCGATTCAAGACCTCGCCAATCTCACAAGGCAGCTCGCGACACTTTTGAAAGCCAATATCCCGCTTGTCGACAGTCTCATTGCCGTCGCCGAGCAGATGGAAAACCCCACTCTCCGCGACACGGTTTCCGATGTTAAAAACCAGGTCAACGAGGGGTCGACCCTGCACAAAGCGATGTCGAAGTACCCCAATGTCTTTAACAACATCTACCTCACGATGTGCGAAGCGGGCGAAGCGACCGGCACGTTAGACATCATCTTGATTCGCCTAGCGGAATTCACCGAGGCGCAAAACGCCCTGATGGCAAAAGTTCGCTCGGCGATTCTCTACCCGATCATCATGACTATCTTTCTCTTGGGCATGCTCTCCGTGATCTTCATCTTCGTCGTTCCAAAAATGACGGCGATTTTCGAGAGCGCGGAGATGGAACTTCCTTGGTACACAGAGCTTGTGATTTCCGCCAGCGGCTTTTTCGTCGAATGGTGGTACATCATCGCCGGCGCCGCGTTCGCAATTTACCTTCTCTTCCTCAACTGGAAACGCACACCCGCCGGTTCAAGACGCTGGGACCAAATCATTCTTCAGCTTCCTCTTGTTGGCCGATTGTCGCGAATGATCGCTGTTAGCCGTTTTGCTCGCACGCTCTCGACATTGCTTGCCGGCGGCGTTCCCATGTTGCAAGCGATGGACATCGTTCGCAACGTCGTCGGCAACGCCATGATCGCCGAAGCAATTGACGAAGCCCGAAACAATATTCGCGAAGGGGAATCCATCGCGGCTCCGCTGAAACGCTCCAGCCAGTTTCCACCGATTGTGATTCACATGATCAACATCGGGGAAAAAACCGGCGAACTCGAACAGATGCTCGGACAAGTTAGCACGAGCTTCGATTTCCAGGTCGATACCGAGATCCAAGGGCTCACTTCGGCTCTCGGCCCCCTTCTGATCGTCGTCATGGGTGTCTTGATTGGAGGCATTGTCTTCTCGATCATGGTCCCGATTTTCCAAATGTCTCAACTCGGTGGCATGTAGGCGCGATTAACGCAATACCTTACTTAACGCAAGCAGTCAGCACCCTAGTGATTGAGATATTCGCCATCCGCCAGTAAACTCGGTAAGCACGTTTTTCGGAAAGGATCCTAAGAAGCCATGAACCTAATGACGAGCCCAACCTCTGAAACTTCAAAAACATCGACCTTCCGTCCTCAGCTGCTTAAGAACCAAAAGGGTCTCACTCTCATCGAGATCATGGTCGTCATCGTTATCATTGGTGGTTTGGCGGCTGTCCTTGGACGATCGGTTTTCGACAACCTTGGCAACGCCAACGTCAAAACCACGCGCGCGCAATTCCAAGAGGTTTCCAAACAGCTTGAGATGTACAACGCCGACTGCGGCGGTTTCCCGACCACCGATCAAGGCCTCCAAGTTCTGATGGAAGACCCCGGCAAGGACGTGTGTGCCAACTGGGGACCAAATCCCTACCTCAAGCAAATGCCCAAGGATGCTTGGCAGCGCGCACTGATTTACGAATCCGATGGTACAGACTTCGAGCTGCGTTCGCTTGGCTCGGATCGCAAAGCTGGCGGCGGCGGTACAGCAAAAGATCTTTCCAGCAAAGACGCGAACTAACGACTTCGCTCCCCAGGCATCCGGCGCGGGGAGCTGTTTTGCCAACTTACAGCTTCCCCCCACCGCTTGCCGTGTTATTCTCTAGACGAATGGCACGGATGCTCATAGGCCCAAGAGCCAACCAAGCCGGCTTTACATTGATTGAGATCATGGTCGTGATTCTCATCGTCGCGGGCGTACTCGCCGTTGGTGGCACACGCCTCTTTAATCCCAATGAGAATCGTCGCAGCCAGGTTCGAAAGCTTGCGATCCAGACCAAAGAACTTCGCACCTCCGCACGTCTGCAGAACGCAACGTTTCGAATCGTGTTTGATATGAACGACGAAAAGGGCCATCGGTATTGGATCGAAAGTGCCGCCGGCCAGGCCTTGCAACTCTCCGAAGAGCAACAAGAGGAACTCGAGAAACTCACCGAAATTCAGCGCGAAGAAGCTCTCAAAGGGCGATCAAAGTTTGAGAAAGATCAGAAACACAAAGAGGTCGCCCTCAATGGTGGCCTGCTCATCGAGGGTGTTGAAATCAACGGACGCTCAAAAGAATTTACCGAAGGCCGCGCCTACGTTCACTTCTTCCCGCAAGGCCTTTCCGATGAAGCCGTTATCAAACTCGGCGACCGGAAAAATCAGCACTGGTCCATCGTGATCCATCCCCTCACCGGCGCCGCTGAAATCTTCAATCGCTCGGTGACGCTGAAGGAGCTTAAAGCGAAATGAGAATCTCGCGCTCCTCCCAGCTTGGATTCACGCTCATGGAAACCCTCGTGGCCGTGATGATCATGACAGGCGGCCTCATCGTGATCGGCAGCTCTTGGAGCAGCAACCTCATGCGCATCGAAAAAGCGCGCGTGAACGCGAATATGGCAGCACTCCTCGAACGCAAGATGACGGAACTCGATCTGCTCTACCGTGGAAAGCCACTCAACGAGATCAAAGAAGAAGACAGCGGCGAATTCACCGAGGAGTTTCCCGGCTACCGTTGGGAGATGCGCTCAAAAGAATTTGAAATGCCAAACCTCACCTCCGCACTTGGCGGAAACAATACCGACAGCTCGCAAGCCGAGATGCTAGCCCTGATCGCGCGCACCGTGACCGAATACGTTAAAACCTCCGTCAAAGAAGTGACTGTTACCGTCTACTTTAAGAGCAAACGCGCCAAAGCCAAAGAGATGCAGCAATCCGTTGCCACCTACTTTGTCGACTACACGAAACCGGTCAACGTCCCCGGCCTCGGTGCCGCTGGCGGTGCCACCGGTGGTAGCGGGAGCGCCCAATGAAAAAGGCTCTCTCGTCATCACGTCCTGTAAGCATCGCCGCGTTTTACAGCCAACGCGGCTTCACGCTCATTGAAATCATGGTCGCACTTTTGATCCTTGCAGGGCTCAGTGTTTTGATGGCGCAAAGTGTTCGCTCAGGCCTTCAAAGCCGCCAAAAAGTGCAGCGACAAATTGCCGAAGAGTCTCGCCTAAGAGACGCGATGAGACTTCTTGCATCAGACGTCGGCGCCGCATTTCACCACCGCGACTACACGATCGCGTCCTACAATAAAGTGCTGGAGCTTCGAAAGAAAAAAGCGGCCGAACAAAAACAACCAGGCTCGTCACCGACAGCGACACCTCCGACAGGCGCACCTTCGCCGTCAGCCACTCCTCAGGTAGCGCCAGACCCGCTTGCGTCCGCGACGCCGATGCCGACCCCCGCTCAGCTCACGGCTTTTGTCGGAAACTCCCAACAAATGACCTTCACCACGCGAAACCATATCCGCCGCTATGTCGATGCACCGGAAAGCGATCAAGCCACCATCTTCTACTACCTCGGCAGCTGTCGCTCTGGCGAAAACAACAAATATCTCTCAACATGCCTCAATCGCACCGAGCGTGTGGAACCCAGCAATGACTTTCCCCTCGGGGCCGCTAGCGAAGACGATGTGCAAACTCAAGTCTTGGTTCCTTTCGTGACGGAATTCAAACTTCGCTACATCGCCGCCGGCATGAGCGACTTCACGGAATCCTGGGACTCTCGCGCGGAAAGCACGGATGCTGTCACACGTGGCAATTTCCCGGACGCCGTCGAAATCTCGCTCACGCTTCACAACAAGGAAGACAAAAACTCCAAGCCACAATCCCTCACCTGGCTTGCGCCGATTAGAAACTCCAACAACCCGGATGAATCCGACAAAGAAGCTCAGGCAAGCCCGACACCAGCCGGCGGTCAAAGCGGAGGGCGACAGCAATGAAAGGGCTACTACGTCGCTTCGGCCGTTGGCCTGCGCTGCTTTTCGCGCAGAAGCGCGAAACGATCTCTCTACGTCGCTTCGGCCGCTCTGGCCTTCGGTCTGAAAAAGGGGCGGCGCTAATTTTGGCGCTCTCGGCAACGACTTTGCTCTTGGTGATCGCAACCGAAGTGATGTTTGAAACCAGTGTCGAGTACGTCGTCTCATCACAATCGGTGAATCAGGTTCGCGCGTACTGGGCCTCGCGCGCTGGTGTTGAGATGAGCCTGCTTCGAATCCACATCTATCGTCAGGCACTGGCGCTTGGCGCCGACAAACTTCCCGACCCTCGCATTCTCGACGAAATCTGGCGCCAGCCATTTTTGTGGCCGCCACCGATTCCACCAGGCATTTCGATGGTTGATGGCGACGAAATCAAAAAAGCTGTCAGTGCCAGCGACCTCACCACTTTGAAGGTCAGTTACTTCACGACGATCGAAGCCGAGGGCGCCAAGGTTGACATCAACGACCTCGGTTCGCCCTCGAAGATCATGGCCGAAGCGGCCAATCGACAGCTCTTGCAGCTCTTTCAGCACAAAATGGAAAATGACGAAGACTTCGCTTCCAAATTTCGAGGTTTCAACTTCCAGGAAGTTTTAAACAACATCGCAGACTGGATTGATCCCGACGACGAAAGCCGAAACGGCGGTTCGGAAAAACAGCTCTATAATCAGCGCCCGCGATCAGATTTTCTTCCGACCAATCAACCGCTGCGAACACTTGGCGAGCTTCACATGGTCGCCGGCATGACCGACACGCTCTATGACCTCATCATCCCGGCTGTCACCCTCTATGGCGGGAAAGGGATCAACGTGAATCAGGCCGGCAAGGAAGTCTTCAAAGCCATGGGTACGGCCTTCACCGACGAGCGAATCGATCGCATCCTTGCGGATCGACAAGATCCAAAACGTGGTCCGTTTAAAGACGAAGACGACTTCGTGCAATACCTAAGTTCCATCGGCATTGGTGGAAACCCGTTTGACCTTGGCGATGGCGCCAAAGTCCCCCTGGTCTTTGAGCCAGAAACCATGTTCCGCATCCGTGCGACCGGAAAAGCTGGCCAAGCACAGAGCGACATCGTCGCAATCGTTTACGATGCCGACAAGGTTCGCTCGCGCCTGGAAAAAGCCCTGGTCGAACAAGCCACGAAAGGCACATCTGGAGCGGATTCTGGAGCCAGTGGTTCAGGTTCTGGAAGCGGTGGTTCCGGCGGTGGTTCTGGAGATTCCGGCAAAAAAGACGGAACGGGTGCAACAAAGGATCAAAGTCCAGCCCCGGCCCCTCTACGTCGACCAAAGATTGTCTATTGGAACGAGCAATAACCTGCGGTTAGACTAACGACATGAAGTGTCTCGGCGTCGACATCGGCAGCAGCAGCATCAAGATCGCAGAAGCAGAAAGTTCCCGAAGAAGCGTTGTCGTCACCAACGTTTGGGAGATGCCGCTTTCAACGGATCCAGGCCGAGATCAAACCGTTGAAATCATCGAAAAGCTACGCTCGTTCTCTAGCCAATATCTCGCAAGCGTTTCAAGACAAAGCGATGTGCGTTGGATCATCGGCGTTCCACAAAAGTCCATCTCCTCTCGTCTAAGACGTTTTCCATTCTCCGACCGAGCGAAGATCCTTAAGAGTCTTCCCTTTGAACTCGAAGAAGACATCCCCTTTGATCCAAGCGAAACCATTTTCGATGCCCGCGTGGTCGAAGTTTTTGGCAACGGCTCGGATGTTCTTGCCGTCGCAAGCCCGCACGGCCCCATCGAAAAAGCTTTGCAACAAGCAAAAGACGGCGGCTTTGAAGCTCATATCGTAGCGGCCGAAGGCCTGGCTCTTTCCAACGTGCTCGACCGCTGGTGGGAAGCACCACCCGCTTCTCCGAAGCAGGTCGCACTTGGCGAAGACGCATCTCGTGCGCAAGACGTCCAAGCGGCCCAAGCGATTTTGCAGATCGGTCACACTCAAGCCAATCTCATCGTTTTCCGCGAAGGCATCGTCGTTGCCACGCGCTCGATCCCCTGGGGTGGGCACGATGTCGTGCTCGCGATCGAGACCACTTTCAAAATCCCCTATATCGAGGCGATCAAGGTTCTCCAAACAAAGAGCTTTGTGCTTCTCAACACAGATGGCGTCTCGCGCGACCAAATGGCCATGCACAAAGCCATTGCGGAATCCGCGACCCCACTTTTACGAGAGCTAAAGACCACGATCTTGGATCTGAGAACGTCCGCGGGTGCTGACATCCAAAGCCTCCGTCTAACGGGCGGCGCTTCGCAAATTCAGAACTTCGGCGCATGGCTCACCCAGGCCATCGAAGTCAGCGCGAACTCCTTAAACTACTTCAGCGCGCTACAGTCTTCGGGACGGGTGCAACTTCGCTTGCAGCAATCGCCGGAAATCGAAAACTCCGGCGCCACGGCTATTGGACTAGCGCTCGAAGGGCACCGTAAGACAAGAAACCCGGCTATCAATCTTCTTAAGGGCCCGTTCATTCAGCGCAATGAAAACCTCAAGCTGCTCTGGGACACCTGGGGCACGACAATGCAGGTGGCACTCGCGATCTTCTTGGTTTTCTCCGTCTATTCGGTGATGCGAGAAAACTCCTCACTCAGCCTCGTCGACGAGTCCGATGCGCTTCTCACGAAAGCAGCACAACAAGTTGCGGGCCTTCGCGGATCTTCAGCTACGCCAGACGGCATTCAGCGCTACATCACCACGGAAACACGCGCGATCAAAAACCGCGAAACCCTGGCTCAGCTCGACGAATACGCCTCGGCAATGGACTTTGTCGTGCGCATGGCGGAAAAGTTCCCAGTTCAACTTCCCCCGCGTGAAGGCCGAGGCCTTGAAGTCGATCACATCGCACTCGACAATGACGATCTCATCATCGAAGGACGTGTGCTTGGGCCCGATCTCGCCGCCGCCGTGGAAAAAGAACTTCAAAGTATTGCACGCAAAGGCACAGTCAAAAAAGGAACACCTTCGCATCTGCGCGCCGGTGCGCCAGGACAGCCTTTTGCCTTCAATATGAAAATCGATCGCAAACCGGAGAACTAACCAGCAAAGCCGGGTTGGGCCCCGGCGAAGGATCAAGCAGTGGCCTTTGACGAGATTCGCGAAAAGATTTTTGAATCGCTCCAGGGAGCCAAGAGCCAGCTCGACGAGTCGGAACTTTATCAAAAAGTTCGCGAACGTTACGAGCTTCTCCCCCCGGTCGGTCAAAAAGCCGTTCTGGCGCTCACGATTTTCCTCGTCGGCTATGTCCTGTTCCAAGTCCCGATGGCCTACTACTCTCGCGCCAGCGAGAACCTCGCACTTTTTGAAGAAAACCGCGATCTCGTTTTAGATCTCTATCGTGTTAAACGAAAATCCGCGTCAGCTCCGCCCGCCACCCCCGCCATGGACAACGCCATGCTTGAGTCACGTGCGCGAAGTGCCGTGATGGGAGCCCGCGTGCAGCCCGAGCAGATCAAGGCCATTTCATTTTACGACAACGCCGGCGCTCGCGCGAGCCGCTTCATCCCGAAAGAGATTCGGCAAAATGGCGTCGAAGTTCGCCTGGCGAATCTCAACCTCACTCAGATTGTCGATATCGGCCACGGCCTCAGCAATCTCGGCACCTCAACTAAAATCGTCGGCTTCGAAGTAAAACCCGGAACCAATCCCGGTAGCTACTTTGACGTGATCTACAAAGTCGTGACGTTTGATATCCCCGCCCCCGCGCCAGCCGCCAAGGGCGCAGGCAAGAGCAAGTAAAGGAGCACTTTGTGGACTCACTCCTCACCGTCTTGAAAGCTCTCGTGCAGTTTCCTCTTCGTCACAAATGGAAAATCCTAGCGCTCCCGTTTATCGCGCTCGTCTGGGCTCTTGTCATTTTCCCCTACGGCGATCTTCGCGGCCTTGCTTCTTCGCAGGTCTCCAAACTGATGCCGGGCACCTCTTTGGATTTTCAAAATGTCTCGCTTGGCTTTGGCGCGCCCGTCGCCATCGTACTGGAAGAGGTCGAATTTGAACGCCCAGGAACCCCGGCCCTCAAAGCCGATCGGGTTTCGGCCTCGCCGGCCATCGGCGCGCTGCTGGGCGGCTCGCCCGGCGGCAGTGTTTCGGCTTCGGGCCTTTTTGAAGGCTCGCTGGAAGCCGCGCTTAAGACGTCGTCCAAAGAGGGAAAAGACGGCGCTCCACCTTCGATTCGCCACGACATCAAAGGCTCGCTCTCCGATGTCCAAGTAGGAGCCCTCACCTCGTCGCTCAAACGCGCCGGCCTTCTGGGACTCACCGCCAAGGGGCAACTCTCTTCAGACTTTGATCTCTCCATCGATCCAAGCTTCCAATCCAACCCAGCTGGCGCAGTTTCTCTTTCTGGATCCGCGATCGAGATCCCCGCCATCTCCATCCCTCTTCCCGGAATGGGACCTGTGCAACTTCCCTCTTTGCAATTTGGCAAATTGGATTTCAAAGGCCGACTTCAAGAAGGCAATCTCAACATCGAGGATCTCGTGCTCGGGCAATCGACCGATGCCCTCTCCGGTCGGATGCGCGGTAAACTTGGACTCGCGCTTCGCGGTGCCGGTGGCCGTGTGAATGCCAACGTCTCGGATGTCGATCTCAACATCGAGCTCAGCGTTTCCGACAAACTCATGGGCTCGTTTTTGGGACAGGCCATCGACTTGATGATCTCAAAATATAAGCAGAAAGCGGCCGCAACGGCGTCCATAACAAAATACCGCTTCCGCCTACGACTTCCGCAGATCGGCATGAACCCCAACTTCTCAGAAGCCTCCGCCTTCGATTAGGCCACTGGCTTGACTTTGCGCTCCGAGCCCCGGCAAGAACCTTAACAGACGCGCGGCATCAACGCGCTGATCGGTTGCCACCCCATCCCCTCATATCTAGTCTGGCTGGCAGTTTGAAAACATGGGTTTCCGGCACCCGAAAATAAAACAACTGAAGCCGGTATGAGGGGAATAGTCATGGCAGGAGTCAATAAGGTCATCATCGTTGGACGCTTGGGAGCTGATCCTGAAACACGTCAAGTCGGCAACGGTGGAACAGTGGCCCGACTCAGTGTCGCGACCAGTGAAAACTGGATCGACAAAGAGGGACAAAAACAAGAGCGCACAGAGTGGCATCGCATCGTCGTATGGGGAAAGCTCGCAGAAATCTGCGGTCGTCACCTTGCGAAGGGTCGTCAAGTTTACGTCGAAGGCCGCCTGCAAACTCGCTCGTGGGAAGATCAAGGTCAGAAGAAATACTCGACAGAAATCGTCGCAAGCACCGTTCAGTTCTTGGGTGGACCAAGCGAGCGTGCGGAAGCCGGCAACTACGGCGGAGCACCAGCACGCGGTGGTGGCTCACGCGCAAGCCAACAAGACGATGGCGGCGGCTTCCAGGACTTCAGTCCGGAGCCAAGCTTCGACACATCGGAAGACATTCCGTTTTAAGAAACTGCACTTAGCCTGAAAGCCCGAGCGACATCGATCGATCGCGGCACTCGCTGAAATAAAAAACCGCCTCACGAGGGCGGTTTTTTATTTCCGCTTTCTATTTCCGCCTTCTATTTCCGTGGTCTCACCGCAAATCGACGCTTCGTTTGAGCCCGTTTTACGCTCGCCAATTGTCTGGATTT
The DNA here is from genome assembly GCA_963170185.1 of Bdellovibrionota bacterium. Classification (GTDB taxonomy): domain Bacteria; phylum Bdellovibrionota; class Bdellovibrionia; order Bdellovibrionales; family JAMPXM01. The sequence goes on along the minus strand of CAUJGS010000007.1, from coordinate 15,177 downwards.
CCTAGCTATTTGTATTCTCAGCGATGCCTCAAGTCCGTCATTTCTCCTACAATGAGAGAAGCGAGGTCCACCATGCTTGTACACCTGAAAAATTCGGCAGCCACATCTCTTTTCGCGACGCTCTTGCTGGTCATTCCCTCGATGGCCGATGCCGGCACCGTTGAACGCGTAAAAGGCTCGCAAGCCATTGTTTCGTTTGGCGAAGACGAAGGCGACGTGGCCGTTGGTGCCAAGCTCTTTGCTACAGAAGGTGGCAAACGACGTGCTGTCCTCGAAGTTCTTCAGTTCAAAAATGGCAAAGCCAAAGTCAAAGTCACCAAAGGTAAAGCCAAAGCCGGTATGGAGGTTGCCAATTCTGGTAGTAGCGGAAGTGGCGGCAAGAAGTCCGGCGGCGACGAAATGGCCGAAGACACAAGCGGCAAAAAACGCAGAAGCCCACGCAATGCCGGCGCGGCGACTATCTTTAAAGACATGACGATCGGGATCCTTGGTGGTTACGCCATGGACTCACAATCCATCAAAATCGGAAACGCAGCCGAACAAGCCATGTCTGGCGCTGGCTTCAGTGTTCGCGGTTTTGCTGATATTCCAGTTGCCGGAAACCTCGCGCTTCTTTCACGCGTCGGTGCCGAATCGTTCAACGTTAAAAAAGACGACTTCGCTAGTGAGATTCTCTATGCCGTCGTCGACCTCATGCTGAAGTACTCGTTTGCCCCCACCGGCTTTGTTCCATTCGTCATGGGTGGCCTCGGTCTTCACTTCCCTGTTTCGAAAGCGTCCAACATCCTCGACGTGAACCGCGTCTCCTCGACGACGGTCTTTTACGGCGGTGCTGGTTTTAACTTCGTCATGGGCGGCTCAACATACTTCCAGCTCACGGCGGAGTACGGTATGTTCCCGCCATCTAACGACGTTTCGACAAGCCTCATCGCCGTACGTGGCGGCCTCGGCTTCAGGTTCTAGCCCTTAAGGGCGTAGCGACACCTTTAGAATCTTTCGACGGCTATGATGCCTGGGATTTTTTGAAGATCCGCCATCACTTGAGTGAGGTGGCTCTTGTCGCGAACCGAGATTTCAAACTGACAAACAGCTTTCTTGTCTTTGGTGGTACGCGCCTGGACGTTTAGGATGTTCGCACTGCGCGAAGCAAATGCCTCGGACATGCTCTTTAAAAGTCCTGGGATATCTTGGCTGATCACGCGCAAACGAACGTTTCTCGTCTGTCCCTCGGGAGTCGTATCAACCGTCCAATCGACATCGATACGACGCTGGTCATCGACTTCAAAAGCCTTCTCGCAATCCGCACGATGCACCGTGATCCCACGACCTCTGGTGATGAAGCCCGAAATCGGATCGCCCGGAATCGGGTTGCAACAACGTGCGAATCGCACCAAGAGATCTTCCATTCCGTCGACCTTGATGATCGACTTCCCTTTGACGCTCTTCTTTGACGAGTTGACGTTGGAAAAGACCTTCTCAAGAAACGTCTTGGGCTTCTCTTCTTCCGGAACCGGAATCTTTACTTCTGGTTCAAACGCTTGAACGACGTCGGTTGCAACGATCTTCCCATACCCCACCTGCACGTGGATATCGTCCAAGTCATGCGCCTTAAAATGACGAACAACCCGATCGAGTTCCGAAGAAGGACGTAGGTATCTGTCCTTCGTTAGACGAAACTTCGCAAATTCCTTATCCAAGAGATCACGCCCAAGCTCGGCCGCGCGTTTTCGCTCTTGGTTGGTAACAAACCAACGAATTTTTGATTTCGCACGGGTCGTGACGCAGTTTTTAAGCCAATCCTTTGTCGGCTGCTGGTTGGCACTAGTAATGACCTCGACCGTGTCCCCGTTACGAAGCTTGTGCTTCAAAGGAACGATGCGACCGTTGACCTTGGCTCCTGAGCAACGAAGACCGACGTCCGTGTGAACCGCGAACGCAAAATCAATAGGTGTCGCGCCATCCGGAAGCTCGCGCACTTCCCCCTTCGGAGTAAAGACATAGATCTCACGATCAAAGAGATCCTTCTTCACCGTCTCTAAGAATTCATCGGGATTTCCAACTTGCTGGTGAAGCGAGACAAGATCGCGAAGCCAATCGAACTTCTTTTCTTCGCTGGAAACCTTGCCGCCACCTTCTTTGTACTTCCAGTGGGCCGCGATCCCGCGCTCGGCAACAAGGTGCATCTCACGCGTGCGAATTTGAATCTCAATACGCTCGGCACCGGGACCAATCACCGTCGTGTGTAGCGATTGATAATTGTTCACCTTCGGCATCGCGATGAAGTCTTTAAAACGCCCAGGCACTGGTTTCCAAAGCGAGTGCACGTGTCCCAAAACCTCGTAACACTCGCTCACCGAACCAACGACCACCCGGAATGCCAGAAGATCATGGATCTGTTCGTAATCAAGCTGACGAACCTGCATCTTTTTATAGATCGAAAACAAGTGCTTTGGTCGCCCGAAGACTTCGAACTTGATCTTCGTACGCGTGGAAATTTCTTGCGACAAAAGACGTTTTACATCGTCGATGTACTTCTCACGCTCGGTCTTTCGTTTCGCCACTTGCTGGGCGAGCTGGTAGTACATGTCGGGCTTCGAATAGCGAAGCGAGAGATCTTCAAGCTCGATCTTCAAAGACATGATACCAAGGCGGCCCGCCAGCGGCGCATAGATATCGAGCGTCTCTTGCGCAATCCGCACCTGCTTTTCGTACGGCATGTGTGTGAGCGAGCGCATATTGTGCAAACGGTCCGCGAGCTTCACGAGAACGACACGAACGTCCTTCCCCATGGCGACGATCATCTTACGAATATTCTCGCCCTGCTTTTCGTGCGTGTTGCGAAACCCTAGGCGAGAGATCTTGGTGACGCCGTCGACAAGCTCCATGACCGTGCGACCAAACTCACGCTCGACATCTTCCAAAGTCGCATGTGTGTCTTCGACCGTGTCGTGCAAAAGCCCCGTAATGACAGTCGCCGTATCCAAACGAAGTTCCGCCAAAATCCCCGCCACCCCAAGAGGGTGCGTGACGTACGGCTCGCCGCTACGACGAAACTGTCCTTCGTGAGCTTTCTCTGAAAAACGATAGGCCTTTTTGATGAGTTCAAGATCAGCGGACGGATCATACACCTTCACACGCTCGAGAAGGTCTTCGAGAGTTTCCGTCGCACCTTGTGGTAATAGGTCTGCTGCTGATGCTGCCGAATGATCTACCATGAACCGCCTAATACACTCCGAACGTCACTGCGCACTCTCACGCAGCCATCCTTCTAGCATATCGGAAGAACTGGCAAAATTCTCTATGGGCTAGCCGCCCACATTCCCTGTTTTTTGGAATTAGCGATTCAAGTCTTTTTCGACCTGAGCGATTTGATCCGTATCGCTGACCTCTTCGAAGCGAACCGAGCCGGCTGCAACCTCACGGAGCGATGTAACGATGTACTTGTTTCGACCTGATACAGTCGGCGAAGCACCTTTTAGGAGCTGCTTAGAGCGCTTAGCCACAAGAAGGACCAAAGCAAAGCGGTTTTCTACTTTATCGAGACAGTCTTCAACCGTGACGCGTGCCATTCTCTATACACTCCGTAAAAGGGGCAAATTAACTGGCCCGGACCAGAGATTCAACCAGTTTCTTAAACTCGTTATAGGAGCGTTCAAAGTCATCATTCACGAGTTGGTGGTCAAACTCATGAGCCCTGGCGATCTCGCGAGAGGCATTGGCCATCCGGACCTCGAGATTCTGGGTGCGGCCTTTGTCACGCCTTTCGACGCGTCGCCGCAATTCCTCAATAGAAGGGGGTAAAATGAAGACCGTCGCGGCATCTGGGTACTTGGCCTTAAAGGTCGCCGCCCCTTGAACATCAACGTCCATAATAATGACCTTGTTCAGCGCCCAGGCATCCTCGAGCTGATGCAAAGGGGTTCCGTAGAGATTGGTGTGAACCTCGGCCCATTCGACAAAAAAGCCCTTTTCCACCAGCTCCTGAAACTTCTCACGACTGACAAAGTGATAGGGCATCCCCTCGGATTCCCCCTCACGCATGGCGCGTGTGGTATAGGTCACGGTATCCACGAGAATCGGCAACTCGCGCGTAATCCTGTCGACAAAGCTCGACTTCCCAGCTCCGCTGGGGGCTGCGACGATGATCATTCGCACGCCGGATTTCACCGTGGGACCTCCCTACTCGACATTCTGAACCTGTTCTCGGATCTTTTCCACGAGAGTCTTAGCTTCCACGACGATTCGCGTGAGTTCGGCCGTCTGGCTCTTGGAGCCGATCGTGTTGACTTCGCGAAGCAGTTCCTGCGCATAGAAATCCAGGGTCTTACCGATAGCCCCCTGATCATCCGAGCGCCCCGCCGACCGCTCTTTCGATGCGACCTTCGTCTTGCGCTTTCCAGAAACCGGCGTCTTTACCAAGTCGCGATAAACGCGAAGGTGAGCCGTCAGCCGCGTGATTTCCTCGCGGATATCACCGCGATCAATCAACAGTGCTACTTCCTGATGAAAGCGCGCATCTTCGGAGGTTGGCCCTTTAATGCCCGTCGATTCCAAACGCTCCATGCGATTCTTAAATCGCGCCTGCAAATCATCCGGAGCCGCTTTCGCAAGCTCGGCGACACGAACAACAACGTCATCAAGCTGCGTGAGAAGATCGAGAAGTTCCATCTGGGTCGCGCGGCCTTCGCGCTCCTTTTCTCGCTCCAAAGCGGCAAGCGCTTCGGACACCACTTGCATAATCCGAGTCTTGTCAGGCGATGAGAGTGTCTCCTCGTTGACGACTCGCACGACATCCGGGGCTTTTGCGACAAGTTCAAAAGGAACCGCGGACGCATCAAAACCGGCGCTCTTTGCTAGCTTTCGCAATGCCGATGTCCACTGCTTGGCAAGACGCTCATCGATTTCGAGATGAGCCTCTTGCATGGCACCGCGAACCCGATTGACATGAAGATCGACCGTGCCGCGACTAAGTACACTTTGCGCCATCGTGCGGATTTGCGGTTCAAGCTCGGCCCATTCGCGCGGGATATGAACACGCACTTCTAGAAAGCGGCCGTTTACGGAACGCACCCACGATTCGGCAATGTTTTTTGCGCCTTTGACGTTGGATTTGGATCGACCATAGCCGGTCATGCTCTTCATGCGGCGAATCCTCTAGCGAACCAGAGGTTCAAGTCAAGCGTCCGCTTCACGCAATCCAGCCCAATTTCTAAGACCCGTCTAAGACAAAAATTCCGCACCATTTTGGACCCAGTTTTTTCGCGTCTCGAGACTCGAAAGCTCGGCTAGCTCAATCCACCGGGTGTTCTCGGCCTGCTGAGAGGCCAAACGCGAAAACCACGTGCGCTGCTTCTTCGCTAAGCGCAAAGTGCCCTTGGTGATTTCACCAGCCAAGTCCGTCAGGTCGCCAAACTCCCCGGCACACGCTGTCTCAGGAGCGGATTTCAGGAACTCAAGAGTTTCTTTGTAACCCACCGACTGCAACGCCGGGCGCTCGCCGTATCCCGCCTTAAGAAGTGCATTTACTTCTTCAACAAGTCCGGCCTCTAGCATCAGCTCCGTGCGTTTTTCAATGCGAGCCTGCAGCGCTTCGCGCTTGGCGTGAATCGCGAAGTTTTGAATTTTTCTTCCGGGAAAACGGTGCTCTCGCCTCGCCTCAAATCGCCGCCGAACATCGCTTAGTTTTTCGCCATTCAGACTGTGAAGAACCTCCAAAGACCGAACAACGCGATAGCGATCTTGAACAGAAATCTTCGCGGCCGTTTCCGGATCCAGGGCTTGAAGGTCCGCATACACGGCTTCAAGTCCTCGCGCGTCGATATCCTTCTCGATCCTCTCTTGCACGCCGAGATCCGCTTTCTCGATTGGGTACATTCCATATTGAAGCGCTTGAACGTAGAATCCACTCCCACCGCAGATCACGTAGGAACGAGTTGGATTGCTCAAGATCAATTCCATGGCGTCGCGTTCAAACGCGCCAGCCGTGTAGTCGTCGGCGACCGAAACATGCCCAACCAAGTGGTGGCGAACTTCGCTTAGCTGCTCAGCCGTCGGACGCGCCGAGCCGATAACGAGTTCACGATAAAACTGCACGCTGTCCGCCGAAATAATCTCGGCATCTGCCTGTTTGGCAATCTCTATGGCGAGATCCGTTTTTCCAGAGGCCGTCGGGCCGACGACAAACAAGAGATTTGCCACGCGAAGTTCCCGCCCCGTCTCGTTAAACCAACCGACCGAAATCACGTTCAACGCGAGCAAACGGATACTCGATGCTCACCGGCCGACCGTGGGGACAAAAACTAGAAAGAGGAAATTCATCCATCTGCTCCAGCAGCTCTCGCATTTCCTGAAGCGAGAGCGTTTGCCCCGCGCGCACCACCGAATGACAAGCCATCGTCGCAAAGATGTCGCCGATTTTCTCCTCGAGAACAAAACTTCCACCTCGCTCCAGCGATGCCTCGGCGAGCTGCCGAAGCGCTTTTGCCAAGACCTTCTCCTTAAGAATCACTGGGATTTCTTGCACGGCCACCACACGCGGCCCCATACGCTCAATCTGAATGCCGATCGCCTTTAGGTCGCCTTGGTGTTTAAGCAGCTCTTCCAAAAGTTCTTCCTCGAGATCGATAAGAAGCGGTAAGAGCAGCATCTGAGTTTCGATCTTGCCGCCTTTTTCCTTTTCTTTCCAAGCACGCATCAAGCGTTCATAGGCCACGCGTTCATGGGCCGCATGCTGATCCACCAACACAAGTTTGGTTTCATCTTGGCACAAGATATAGGTCTCGTGCGCTTGCGCCAAAACCTCCAAACGAGACCACACACCTCGCGCCGGAGACATCGAAGCCACGAACTCGCCGTCGGCCGCACTCGGCTTCACAGCGTCCGGAAAGGCCGGCACGTCTTTCTTTTTAAACTGCACGCGATCGAGTTCCAACGAATCAAAACGCGCCGCGATCGTTTGATCCACCCGAGGCGTCGCCTCCAAAGTAAGCTCGGCCGCCGGTCTTTCTTTGAGTTCTTCATTGAATTTCTCACCCGTTTTTTCTGGCGGCTTATAAGGGCGACTAAAGTCTTTAACCGAATATGCGTCACGCACGATACTGCCTTCGCCGACCGTCGCCGAACCACGTCCGACATCGCGGCTTGAAGCATCCACCCACGGCGCCGTCTCAAGCTTCGCACGAAGTGTGCGACTAAGAGCCCGAAACGCACGCGAAGGATCACGAAACTTGATCGCCGACTTGGTTGGATGAATATTCACATCGACTTCCCCGTCAGGCACCCAAAGCTTTGCCACGACATAGGGAAACTCACCGTGCATCAAAAGCCCTCGGTAAGACTCCATGACCGCCGCCTGAAGCGAGCGATCTTGCACCCAGCGACCTTGAACGAAAAACCACATGCCTTTCGAGTTCCCGGTTACATCTTGCGGTCCCGAAAACGCGATCTCCGCGCGAATCCCCTCGAACTCGCCTTCGGCAAGATGGAGCTTTACTCCCAAAATCGCACGACTTCGTTCAAGAAAGCTTTCGTTCTTTTTGGCAAGGACCTCTGTTTTTCCCTTCGAGCGCAGACGAAATCCAACCTCCGGGTGACTCATCGCCATCGCTCGCACGACGTTTTTGATCTGCGAGCCTTCGGCGCTTTCTGACTTCATAAATTTCAAGCGTGCCGGAACATTTTCGAAAAGATCCGCAATCTGAACGACGGTGCCATTGTTTCCAGAACTCGCCTCGACATTTCCCATGCGACCAAACTCGGCAGCAACCTTAGAGGCAGCAGTGGCTTTATGTGGCTTAGAAATCAACTCGAGTCGACTCACCGACGCGATCGACGCCAACGCTTCGCCGCGAAATCCAAAACTTCTCACGGTCCACAAGTCATCGGCCGATTTGATTTTACTGGTCGCGTGACGAGCCAACGCCTTGTCGAGATCTTCGGGTCGAATGCCTCGCCCATTGTCGACGACTCGTACAAAACGACCGCCTTGCTCAAACTCCACTTCGATTTCCGTCGCCTCGGCATCAACGGCGTTTTCAACCAGTTCCTTTACCAGATGAGCCGGTCTCTCGACGACTTCGCCGGCCGCGATCTGATCGACAACTTCGGAAGGCAAAACAGAAATCGGTTTAGGGTCGACTTGCGTTTTCTCCATACTTCCCCTCTTTAGAAAACCGTTCCAATACCGAGCGTCGCCTGCGGATACGACTCTCCCGCCCAGACGTAGCGCAGATCACCGCGCACCAGAAACTCATCGAAGCGAATCGCTCCCGTAAAACTCAAGGTCACACCGATACGTGCGTCGAAACTGTCATTCGTTTCAAGCCCACGCGTGGTCTGAATATTCGACATCGCAAGCACAGGGCCCGCGCCGACACCCAGCCACGACGTCTCACGCATGCGAATCGGCATCATCAAAAGCGCTTCTGTCCATAGTAGAAAACCATTCGGGGTCGTCGACGAAGCCTGCGCATAGTAAGACGGCGCCCCGTAATGCAGCAACAAACCGAAGTCGACAATAGGCCCAGAAAGAATCACATCCGGCCCCAAAACACGGATGCCATACACAGGCAGCTGCACATCGTGCGAAACACCCTCGACACCTTCTTTGAACTGACTCATGCCAGCCACAAAGCTCGCCGACTGCGAGAAGATGAACGGTTTTTTCTGATCGTTTTCTTGAGCAGCCGCCTCTTGCTCGGCCGCAAACGGCCCTTTGGGCGGCGGTCTGGACTTGGATTCCTCGATCGCCTTTCGAACCACAGCTTCCGGCTTTACATCAATCGTAAGAACCCATCCGAGCTTTCCCTTAAATCGCGTGCGGTAGAACTTCGCGTACTCTCCACGTGTCCCTCGCGAAACCGGAAGCCGCGTCCCCTGAGGCAATAGTCCGAAAGCTTTTGAGTCTAGATCGGGCTTCTCATACACGTAGGTCTCGGGCGCTACGACGACAAAGTATCGCGCCTTCGTGTTTTTTTTGTTCGACGAGTTAGACGAACCACTTGGCGAACCGGCAGACGACTTTTCCGAAGACTTCTCGGTTGGCTTGTTACGTGATCTTGACTTAAGAGTTCGATCGGAAGTTCGCGACGAACTTGTCTGGGCGTGAACCGGCTCCAACCACGAGGCCAGCAAAGACGCCAGCATCACGAACGCTAGAAATAGAAACGTCTCGCGAAAACGATTCATCCGAATCGCATGCCCCAAACGCGCCCGAACGCCTCAAACACAATTCGCGCGCTCATCTTGCTTTGCCCGACGCGACGGTCTTCAAAGAAAATCGGAACCTCGATTCCTTTAAAACCCGCTTCAAGACTCTTGTACTTCAGTTCAATCTGAAAGCTATAGCCCTCGGACTTTACGCGATCGAGCCCAATACCTTCCAGCACCTTGGCCGTCCACGCGTTGAACCCGCCTGTCCAATCATTCAAAGGATGGCCAAGAATCGTGCGACTATAGAGGCTACCACCGCGGCTGATGATCTTGCGCCCAAGCCCCCAGTTTTTCGTTCCACCGCCTTCGACATAGCGCGAGCCGACGGCAAAATCCGCTCCCGCCTTCAGCGCCTCAAGCAGCTTCACCAGATCCACCGGGCGGTGAGAAAAATCGGCGTCCATTTCAACCAGCGCATCGAACTTGCGCTCAAGCCCCCAGCGAAATCCCGCGATATAGGCCTTGCCCAAGCCCTGCTTGCCAGGCCTAGAAAGTAGGTTCAGACGCGAACCAAAGCTCGCCGTCTTTTGAATATCTTGAACCGCCGCACCTGTCCCGTCCGGCGAATTATCGTCGACAACCAGACATTGAAACTCCACCCCACTCAGACGCCCATCGGCGATCGCCTGGTCGACGGCCGCAAAGACTTCTTTGGTCAAAGGACGAACGTTTTCGAGTTCATTGTAGGTCGGGATAATAACGAGTGCGCGCATGGGCGGGAGCCTAGCGAATATCGGGCGTTTTGGACATCTTCAGCAGAGCTTTTCGGCCGCATGCCGCAAGGCGCTATACCTCGGGGGAACGCTGCTCGTGGGAATGGCGCTCGCGCCTTCTTCCATAGGGGGCAATCGGCTGTGCCAACAAGGTCCGCGGGTCCGCCGCTCGCCTTGCCAAGTGTGTACGAACCAGTTTGGCCGCATCTTCCTGCGAGCGCCTGTAGATGATGGGATCAAACCCGCAGCGACCACAACGAAGACTCATACGGTGCCGGATGACCGTAAACAGCTCCGCCACCCCGACGAAAATCGCCGCAAGTCCGATCCCTCGAGCGTCGAGGCCATTTGCAAACGGCGAAAGCACAAGAAACCCCAACGCCAGCGCCAGGATGACATCCAAAATACCCACGTGAGCTTTCGTGTAAATCCGATGTCGATGACCACAGAACGCACAGTACCGAGACTCTCTTCGCATAACCTATTCTACCGATGGTTACCGGATGGCTTCGAGTCGAGGCTCGACCCACGTCCAGTTCTCCTTAAGAAAACGCGACCAAAGGCCCTCACCTTATGAGCTCCGATGCTAGTCTTAGTAAAGGACGGTCACCTCCTCGTTCATGGGAGGTTCATGAAGAAGGATTCTCATGCTGAAAAAGAAACTCACACTTTCTGCTCTCGCCACCCTCTTCGCCATTGGCGCTTTGAACCTGCTCGCACCCACTCTCGCCACGGCTCAATCCACCAGTGAAGCGGACGAGGACTATATCTCCTACGACCGCATCGTGGACGACCTGCAAAGCGAATCAAAACGCCAAACCCGCGCAACCAATCGGATGCGCTCCAAGGTCTCAAATCTCGGCCCCGACCCGTTTGAAAATGTCTGGATTCACGCTGGTGTTGGCTTCGCGCAAACCACGGCGAATATCGATCTTCCCTCTGGAGGCTCGGTGCACATGGCGGCTCGCGGAATTCAAGCCGCTATCGGTATCGACATTCTCGGCCCCAACCTCGCCGCCGAAGGCACCGTTCGAAACTTCGGTGAAACCGAAGACTCCGCCTCAAAAGTTCAGCTCAAAGAATTTGATCTCAAGATCTTCGCCAAACATCGCGAAGGCCGTTTTGGCGTGCGTGGCGGTGCCGGACTCTCGGCGCGCTACATGACTGCGAAAACGCCGACAGATGTCTTTGAAGTCACCACTCCCGCAAGCGTGCTTCAGCTTGGCGGCGATCTTTATATCACCAAATCGATCAGTGTCGGTCTTGATCTCTCCGCTCGCACAGCCATGATCTCGGAGACCTTCGACCGCACAAGCTACGACGGCACGATCCGTCTAGACACCCATTTCTAAGACGATCCCCCCTTAGAGGCATAAAAAACCATGCAAGGCACTCTCAACTCCATCAGCTTTCTTGCTCTCGCCGCGGTCGCCGCCGTCTTCACGGCGATTGCGGTCGTCATGTGGCAACGAGTGCTCACCAAGCGTCGCCTTAAACGCTTTCAAAGCCTAAGCCTCGTACCAAACGTTCTCCTCACAAGACACCCGATCCTTTTCATCGGCCGTGCCCGGAGCTTGTTTCGCATGGGTGGAGAATTTTTTGAGCTGCCGGTGTTTCTTCGCGAGCACGGCTATCAAGTCGAGGAAATCGAAATCCGCGATCGAAATCTCTCGGAAACGCAGACCACCGAACTCATTCGACGCTTTTTAGCAAACCCGCCCTTTTCGGCGCCAAAAGTTCATCTCGTTTTAGGCGAAGCCTTCTCGGCATCCGCGTATGAGCTCGCGTTTGAAGGCGATCGTCACCTGCAAAGCCTCACGATCTTCGGCAAAGAAGCTACCGAAACAAACCCCAAAAGAGGCCGCGCCACCAGCCTACGCCTCACGCCGCCACGAATTCCCTACTACCCTCGCCCCGATCTTCGCCCGCAACCAACAGCCAACGACTTCGCGACCGAACTCTCAGCACTTCAGCACTTCGTCAGTCTGGCAGAATCCGAGCTTGCAGAATCCGGCTTGCGATGATGCACTAGGTGCATGTCACAACACGACTCGAAGAAATCTCAGGCCGAGAAATCTCGAACAGAGTCGAGCGGTTCTTCTGATGAAGCAACCGAGACGATCCTCGATGTCTCCGCACAGATCTCTCATGACATCGTCGATGGGGCCAAGGACCGCGCGGGTGAACTCGCCCACCTTCCCTTGATGGTCGCAAAGTTCGTCACAAACCCTTTTAAATTCATCCGCACCACTCCGGATCTCAAAACTATCAGCTGGGTGCTGCTCGCAATCGCAAGCGGTGTCGTGGGTGCCATGATAAACGCGGCCATCTACCAGAGTATTTTACGCTTCTTGGTAGCACTCTTCATTTTGCCGCTTGGAAGTTTTCTTTCCGTCTTCGCCACGAACTCGATCCTAAAGCTCGTCTTTCGCGGTGCGCATGGCCTGAGATACCGCTACCGTTCGGGTGCTAGCATCTTTGCCTTTGCCAATATTTTCTGGTGGGTGCCAATCGGAGCTTCCGAGAAGCTCCCTTACTTGGCATTGGTCGGATTTTTCACATCACTCGCGATAGCCGCCGTCGGCTACATGACAAAGCTCGGCCTTCCGCGCCCGCTTGTCCTTCGCTGGTTCGCCGTCATCGGCATCGTTCACACCGCGCTCTGGTCGATCGGCCGCTACTTCGCCGGTTGATCGCTGCTTCGCGTAAGCGCTTCTACGCGCGAACACCGGTGGAGCCAAAGCCACCTGCGCCGCGATCCGTGGTCCCGAGTTCCGAAACAACCTCGATCTCGGCTTGCACGACAGGGCAAAGAACAAACTGCGCGATGCGATCTTGATCACGAACCTCAACAGGCGTGTCGCCAAGATTAATCACGATGACCTTCACTTCGCCGCGATAGTCCGCATCGACAGTGCCTGGGGTATTAAGAACCGTAACACCTTGTTTCGCCGCAAGCCCGCTACGTGGACGCACTTGGATCTCATACCCAGGAGGAATCTCCATGGATATCCCGGTCGGGATCATCGCACGTGCACCCGGAGCAATTGTCATCGCTGCTTCAACAGATGCACGCACATCCATGCCCGAAGCGTGAATCGTCTCATAGCGAGGAAGTTCGCCTTTGAAATGCGGGAGAAGTTTCACTTTCAACGGAACTCGTTGGAACATAGCCATAGCCACCCCTATTTTTTCTTACGTCGCGAGCCCGCGACTGATTTTGACGACGACCTAACGGAAGATCGGCCAGAAGAACGAACAGATACTTTCAAAGCTTTCTCTGCCGAAACCCGAGCCTTGTTGATCCACTCCGCGACAGGCTTCTCGGGCATCGGCCCCATCACCGTCACACCAAGCGAATCGAACTTCAACGTCTCTTCCATCAGTGCTCGTACACCCTCTGGCTTCACGCGCTCGTATTCACCCAAAACTTCACCCAAAGAGCGATAGCGCCCAAAGACCAACTCATTGATCCCAAGCGACTGCATGCGACTCTCCGGATCGTCCGACCCCAAGATCGTCGCCGAACGAACTTGGGTTCGTACCATCTCAAGTTCTTCTCGCTTAAAGCCTTTCATACGAAGCTTTCCAAGCTCTTGGAAAACTACCTTCACCGCTTCCGGCACCTTCATCGGCTCGGTTCCGGCATACATCAACATCACGCCAGCATCGACGAACGAGTACAGATGAGAATACACCGAATACGCAAGACCGCGGTTCTCGCGCACCTCTTGATAAAGTCGCGACGTGAGCCCGCCACCGATGATGCCGTTAAGCATAATCGAATCAAACCGGCGATGATCACGAAACCCAGGAGAGTTTGCACCGATCAAGACATGCGCCTGCTCGGCGCGACGCTTGATCACTTGCGTGAACGGCGCACCCAAAAGCTGAGCTGGCAAAGTCCCAGCCGGAAGCTCTCGCTCGGCCGTTCCGCGAAGCGCGCTCAAGTACTTTTCAAGAAGCGAACAAAGCTCATCGTGATCCACTTTCCCTGCGGCCGCGACCACAAGATTTTGGTTCACATACTGACGGCGGTAAAATTTCGCAACACGCTCACGCGAAATAGACTGTATCGACTCTAACGAACCAAGAATAGGAAGCGCTAAGCTTGAACCCTTAAACGCCTTTTCAAAGTGACGATCGTAAACACAGTCTTCCAACTGATCTTCGCTGGAGCGAATTTCTTGGATGACCACATCTCGCTCCATCTCAACATCGCTCTTGGCAAATGTCGGACGCGTGACAACGTCGCAGAGTACGTCGACATAACGTTTAAGATGCTCCGCCAAACCGAAAGCCACAAAGGTCGTGGTTTCACGCGAAGTGAAAGCGTTGATATCCGCCCCCACCTCTTCCATGTCTCGCGAGATCTCAAAAGCCGAGCGGTTTTTGGTTCGTTTAAAAACCATGTGCTCGACGAAATGGGCCAAACCCGCCTCATCTTTGAGTTCGTCTCTCGTGCCTTTTCCGACAAAGATTCCGACAGAAACCGCTACCGCATTCGGGTGTGACTCCGTCACCACCCGAACACCGTTGGAAAGTGTCGACTTGCGATAGCGATACTTGGTCCATGGCTGCTTAGAGCTCATTCTTGAGCCTTTCAGCCATTATTAGTTCGGCGCCTGGTCGTTCAAGATCGCCTTGCGTGAAAGCTTAATGCGTCCAGCACGGTCGATATCGAGAACTTTTACGTCAATCAGATCGCCCTCTTTAAGAACGTCTGTGACCTGACGAATGCGCTCGTTGGCGATCTCCGAAATATGCAAGAGACCTTGCGTGTTCGGCATAACCTCAACAAACGCACCGAAGTCCATGATCTTCACGACGCGACCATTGTAGACGCGACCGACTTCTGCTTCCGCGCAGATGCCGTTGATGATCTCGATTGCACGCTTGGTCTTTACAGGATCGCTCGAAGCGATATGAATCGTTCCGTCGTCTTCGATGTCGATTTTAACGCCCGTCTCTTCGACGATCGCCTTAATGACTTTTCCGCCAGCGCCGATAACTTCACGAACTTTTTCTGGCTTGATCTTGATCGTCTCGATGCGAGGAGCGTAGGGGCTGATTTCGCCACGAGGGCGCGAGATCGTCTTTTCCATTTCACCGAGGATATGGAGACGGCCATCTTTCGCCTGAGTCAGAGCTTGTTCCATAACCGCAAACGAGATCGAGTCGATTTTGATATCCATCTGAAGAGAAGTGATACCTTCGCGAGTGACCGACAAGTAGAAGTCCATTTAGACCAAGT
>CAUJGS010000006.1 GCA_963170185.1 Bdellovibrionota bacterium | reverse complement strand
GAGGCTTTGATCTTTCATCGTGCGTTTGGCGATCAGATAAAGAGCCGTCAGTACAACGGAGCCGCTGATAGCGGCGATGCTACCTAAACCCGGTTGTGCGTGCTCGATAAAATAAAACTCCATCCCATAAAAAACCAAGAGCCGGGCGAGCGCTGGAGGCCGATGTTTGCGCGAGGCGTTGGCCTGTCGAGCGTTCGAGAGTTTGTTCGAGTCGACGGATGCGCTCTTCGAGTTTTGCTGGTTCGATATCCATATCTGAAAGCCTGTTCAATTCGGATGACGAAGTCCATCACCAAGTGATTTGATTGGGGCATTATGTCCATCAGCAAACATGCTTTTTCCATTGAAGACGTCGTTCAAAGTTTAACGGAGCTCAAGCTTTGGACGGAAACCATCACGCAAGCCAAGACGCTCTCGGAGAAAAATCTGTCTTCGGTCTCGGCGGTAGAAAAAGGCGGTCGGGGAGCGTTGGTCTTTGTCGACAAGTTGGACTTCGTCGCACAGGTGACCGGCAACAAACCGACTCTGGTGGTGACTTCAGAAAAGCTACGCGGAGCGCTTGCCGACGTGAGCGGCGCTTCGTCCGGCGAGGTGTCGGTGATTGTGGTCAAGTCTGTTCCGCTAGCGCACGCGTTTT
This sequence comes from Bdellovibrionota bacterium, assembly GCA_963170185.1. GTDB lineage: Bacteria > Bdellovibrionota > Bdellovibrionia > Bdellovibrionales > JAMPXM01. Next base: position 14,655 of record CAUJGS010000006.1, on the reverse strand, counting down.
TGAAACAGAAGTTTGGCGCCAGAAATTTTGCGGCGACTGGCTGGGAAGGGATTCATCCCTCGGCGGTCGTTCACCCCTCGGCGGAGATCGCGGGTGATGTCGTCATCGAACCGCGCGCGGTTGTCGGAGCAAACACGAAAATTGGCGCGGGCTCTCGTGTGATGGCGGGTGTTGTCGTGGAAAACGACGTGCGTATTGGATCACGTGTCACGATTCATCCCAATGTGACCATCGGCTATGGCACGCAGATCGGAAACGACGTCACCATCGAAGCCGGAACCGTTATTGGCTCTGAAGGTTTTGGATTCGCGCAAGACTCTGGTCGCAAGAGTCACGCGATTCCGCAAACTGGGATCGTGGTGCTTGAGGACCGTGTCCGCGTCGGAGCCGGATGCTGCATTGATCGTGCGGCTTATGAGGAAACTCGTATTGGCGCGGGGACAAAGATCGACAATCTTTGTCACATCGCTCACAACGTGAAAATCGGCCAGGACTGTTTGCTGACGGCCATGCTCTGCGTGGCGGGTTCAACGACGATCGGCAATCGCGTGATCACAAGCGGACAGACGGGCATCATCGATCACATGAACGTGGTCGACGACGTTGTGCTTTTACATCGAGCGGGCGTGACCAAAGATGTCGAGAAGCCAGGTGCCTATGCCGGACTTCCGCTGCAACCTTTGACGGACTATATGAAAAACCAAGCGGTCTTGCGTAACGCTGTCGAGCTTAGGCAGCGAGTTTCGGATCTTGAAAAGAAATGATTCGAGTACGGGGCTTAGAAAAGTCCTTTGACGGGAATATCGTTCTCCGCGAGTTGGATCTCGAGGTGAAGCGAGGCGAACTTGTCGTATTAATCGGTCCGTCGGGTTCGGGTAAGTCGACTCTTCTAAGGTGTCTGAATGGACTCGAGACCTTTGACAAAGGTGGTATCGAAGTTCTCGACGAAAAACTTGAGCCCCGGCATAGACAAGAAGAGGTTCTCAATCGTCTTCGTCGCCGAGCCGCGATGGTGTTTCAGAGCTTCAATCTCTTTCCTCATCTCACGGTCGAAGAGAATCTCTTGCTCGCTCCGCGAGTGCTTGGTGTGGACGCTCCTAAGGAGCAAGCACTTAAGATTTTGGAAAAGGTCGGTCTTGGGAATCATTCGGAAAAAAAACCGACGCAGCTTTCTGGTGGACAGCAACAGCGGGCGGCCATCGCTCGTGCGCTTGTCATGCGACCGGAGGTGATTCTTTATGACGAGCCGACGAGTGCTTTGGACCCTGGACTTGTGCAGGAAGTCCACGAGGTCATGAAGACCCTTAAGGGCGAGGGATTCACACAAATTGTCGTCACGCACGAGATGGATTTCGCGCGCGCGGTGGCAGATCGCGTTTACGTTTTAGATGATGGCCGGGTTGTCGAGACGGGGCCAGTGGCCGAGGTGTTTGCGACGCCCAAACATTCGACGACCAAAGGTCTCTTGAAACGACTTTTGGGAATCGTTGCGCCCGCGGTTTTCAGCCTGGGTTTGGCCTTGGACGTTTCGTCGTCCGTGGCTTTGGGGGCCGATCTTCGATGGGCGGCCGATGCCGAGAGCGGAGCCCCATTTGTTTTTAAAGACCCTCGTGATCCCAAGCACTTAATCGGTTTTGAAACAGAGCTTGCTTCGGCTTTGGCCGAAAAAATGGGGCGTCGCTCGCAGCCGATTCAGAACAATTGGGAAGGGTTGATCGAAGGGCTTAAGGGCGAGAACTACGACCTTGCGATCAATGGCCTTGAAATCACGCCGGAGCGCGCGCGAGTGGTGGCGTTTTCTAAGCCGTACTATGTGACGCACTTGGTGCTCACGGTTCGAGCCACTGAAGACTCTGTTTCGGATCTCGCGAGTCTTGTCGGCAAACGGGTGGGAACATTGGCGGCATCGCTGGCGCACAAAACGCTTTCGGATCAATCCGATCCGATGGAGGTCGTCAGCTATAGCGAGGAGCTTCACGCGTACAACGATCTTGCGATGGGGCGACTGGATGCCGTTTTGTTGGATGAGCCTATCGCAAAATACTATGCGAGTCCGAACGAGAAGTTGAAAACGCTTCCGACCAAAATCGGTCACATCGAATACGGCATCGCCATGAGGCTTCAGGATCACACGACGCAAGCTCTGGTGAGTAAGGCTCTTGAGGACTTGATTCGCGAGGGCCGTATCGAGCAGATTTTAAATCGCTGGGCGCTATGGAACGAACCAACGGCGCGCGCCTTTCGGGTGCCGTATGTCGCGTCGGCATCCGCATCGGCTTACGATGAGTTCTTAACGGAGGCAAAACGGGAGCATTCGTGGACGGCGCGTGCAAAACGCTATGTTTCGTTTTTGCCGATCTTGGGCCAAGGGGCGCTTCTCACCTTGGCGGTGTCATTTGTAGGCATGCTGATCGCGGTTGTTCTTGGGCTTGCGACGGCGCTGGCGAAACTCTATGGCGGCTCGTGGGCAAAGCGGGCGGCGTCGGTGTATATCGAGATCTTTCGCGGAACACCGCTGCTGATTCAGCTGTTTTTGTTGTTTTATGGTCTTCCTCACGTAGGTATTCAGATACATCCGTTCGTGGCTGCGGTTGTTGGTCTTGGTCTGAACTACGGAGCCTGCGAAGCCGAAATTTATCGGTCCGGTATTTTGGCCATTCCGCGCACGCAGTACGAAGCCGCGCGCGCCTTGGGGCTTTCGCATTGGCAAAGTTTGCGGCACGTGATTTTACCGCAAGCGTTTCGTGTCGCGCTTCCGCCGTCGACGAATGACTTCATCGCGCTTCTAAAAGATTCGAGCTTGGTTTCGGTGATCACGATGGTGGAACTGACGGCGACGTATGGTCAGCTAGCATCGACGTACTTCGACTACTTGGGAATCGGGCTGTTAACAGCCGCGGTTTACTTCCTTATCGGCTGGCCATTTGTGAGGCTGTCGCGCCGTTGGGAGCAGAAGACGGTGCCGCACTAGTCGAGATGCTTGTCGCAGGCGCTTCCAGGGACGAGTAGAATTCGATGTAGTTTTTCATGACGAGGCCTGGGTAATCTTTTGGCCAGATTTTTTTATCGAGCGCGAGATCGACGTTTCTTTGTCCCATGTTGTAGGCCGCGATGTAGAGACGCGCATGCATGTCGAAACGATCTCGCAAGAAGGCAAAGTACGCGGCGCCAAGTTTGATGTTGGCGATATTGTCTTTCAGCGTATTTGGACCACGCCACTTGATTCCGGCCTTTTCGGCAATCCACGAACCCGTAGGCGGAAGAATCTGCATGAGGCCGATTTCGCCGTGGCCACCGCGAGCGTCAGGGTTGAAGCGGCTTTCACTTTGAATCACGGACAAAAGAAAAACCGGATCGAAGCCATACTTCAGGCTCTCGTCGATAATTGTCTGCGCGATCTTGGCGTGGTCTTTTTTATAGCGTGTCGGCAAGCGTTCGCGTGTCCAGCGGTAGATCTGCGAGTTGATCTTTTTGATGTTCTCGCCGTTGCGAACCAGGCTCTTGGCGTAGTGGCGACCAAGCAGCTCTTGAGCATGTTCAAGTCGTAGACGCTTTTGAACGTCACCAAGAGTTTCCGGAACGAACTCTTCGCTAGAGGCTTTGGCCTCGTTCAAGCTGATGGCGACAAATAAGGAGAGAATCAGTCTAAGCATCATGCTGAGAGAGTTTTGCAAGATCGGTGCACATGGTTTTCACCGGGAACGGCAAATCCTTGCAGGTAGGATCAGAAGAAGTTTGTCGGTGCACCGTCGGTTCGACAAAGGCTCACAATCGGCACACATTTGCTAGGAGATCGGCAGCTTGAAGCCGTCTGTCTCAAAATGAGACGGGGGCGTCGTCAAAACCAACGCGACCGACAAAGGGTAGCTTCAAGGCCGGTCGCCAGAGATCGAGACCAAATGTCAGCATCAAGAGATTCAACTCGATGCCGTCGGCTAGCCCAAGCGTGAATCCCAGAACTCCAAAGAGCGAAACCTGAAACCCTGTGCCTGATTCGGAAACGCCGAAGAGCGCACCGCGATCGATCCAGTCGCGACCGATGGCGTTTGGTGGAAGTTCGACGCCGATCTCGGGAGTGCGGCGAAGAATATAGGAGACAAACGAGTTGCTGTTTGGCCCGGGCACCATGCGATAGAAGTCATGATAAGGATACTCTTTAACGGCCGCCTCGATTTTTCGAATCGCCTGCTCGGCTTTCTCGCCTCGAACTTCGGCAATAAGGTGAGCGTCGGCGCCGTACCATCTGCGATCGGGAATGTCGGGTTTGATCGTGATCGCTTGGCCAGACACGCGCGCCCCCCAGGCCGTTACGTGATACGTGATGTAGGTCTTTGCCGACTTTTCTTTGGTCGCGACCCAGCTATGAACAGCAAAGTGCCGGCGCCAACCGAATGTGCGGGCGGCGTAGACTTGGACAATGGCTTCGTCGACTTCTTCTGGTTTGGGTGCGATCCCCATGCTTTCTCGGCTAGCTGTTCGCCAGCTTTGGTTTCCGGAGGCGCAGGCGGTATTGAGGAGAGTGCTAAATAAGATTAAAAAATAGGCAAATAGGCGAGACGGCTTCATAAGGTTTCAACAATCTCAGGAACTGACTGAAATTTCATCGAGAAGCCCATAGGCACGCCGCGTCGTCTGTCTCCATTTTCTTAAACATCCGCTAATTTTTCGACCATGCAAACCGTCATAGACCCGATCGCCGAACCGAAAGCTGAATCTGTGGCCGATAACTCGTCTGACGTCACAGAAAAAATCAGTTCCAGAATCGAATCAAATTCTAAAGAGCTGAAAAATATTGGCTTCTACCGTCGCGAGTTGATGCCTCTTCTTGGTCCTGAGGTTTTCGTGAACAACCCGGTGCGCCTCGGCTGGTTTGCGGCCACAGCGGTCGTTTCTTTGCTGGCGTTTGCCGCGATCGTCGCGCTCGATCTTCCATGGTATGCCAAACTTCCACTTGGAATCTTGATCGGACTTTCAAACGGAGTTCTTGGGTTCGCCACGCACGAGCTGCTTCACGGCAGCATCGTGAAAAGCGAGCGCGTGCAAAACTTCTTCGGCTTTTTCGGACTCATGCCGTTTTTGATTTCGCCGACCTACTGGCGTTATGTGCACAACCGTCTTCACCACGGAAAAACCCAGCAAACGATTCGTGATCCAGACGCATTTCCCACGCTTCGCATTTATCGCAGCAGCAAATTCGTGAAAGCGATTTTCCCTTTCACACCGGGTTCGGGGCACAAACGAAGTGCGTTTTATTTTTTCTTCTGGCTTTCGTTTCACGAGTTCACCGCGCAGATCTACCACCGTTATCGCAACGGCATTTTCGATGGCATGAACCATCGTCGTGTGACAATTGAGCTTGGCGCGCAAGTGGCGATCATGATCGCGTTTTTGGCGATCGCGGGGCCGGCCAACTGGCTTTGGGTGATGGTGCTACCGATAGCGGCGCAAAACTATCTCTTGGTCAGTTACATCGCGACCAATCACAACCTAAGCCCGTTGACGAGTGAGAACGATCCGTTGGTGAACTCGCTGACAGTGACCAATCATCCCGTGATCGAGTTTCTGACGTTGAACTTCGGCTATCACGTCGAACACCATCTCTTCCCGACGGTGAGCCCGGTGCATGCTAAGAAGATTCACAAAGCTCTGCTCGCCAAGTTCCCACAAGAGTACAAGGTGATGCCGAAGTGGAAGGCGATGAAGGCGCTGTATTCGACGCCGCGCATTTATAAGAATGCGAAATCGTTAATTCACCCTGAAACTTTGCAGACTTTTGATACCATTTAGGAGCGATGGCTCTTATTCAGCTGGTAAAAATCATGGAGGACGGTTCGGTCGACGGCAGATTGCCCGATGACGAACTGACATTGGAAGTCTGCCAAGCGACTTCCGAGATCTACAAATCCAACGGTTATGAAGAGCCGTGGCTCAGCTACCTTGCGATGGTGGATGGAAACTGCGTTGGAACTTGTGGGTTTCGTTCGCCCCCTGAGTTTGGACGCATTGAAATCAGCTGCCAAACATTCCCCGAATTCGAAGGACGAGGCGTGGGAACGGCCATGGCAAAGGCGCTCGTGGAGATCGCCATGAGACAGAATCACAATATCGAGATCGCCGCCTACACGACGCCACAAATGGGCGCTTCGACGCGTGTTCTTGAAAAGCTTGGATTCCAGTTTGTCGGTCTCGTCGGGCATCAAGAAGAAGGCGAAGTTTGGGAATGGGTCTACACGCGTTCCTATCATTGAGAGCCTGAGACTCTTTTCAAGGCTGTCCAGAGAGTAGACGAATTTATCGAGAGTTTCTCCTGCGGTATCAGGTATGCACATATGGAGCATATATGGTGCGCTTGTATTTGAAGAGGCATGCTCCTCGATCGACTTCCCTTATGATTGTGACCGCAGCTTTGCTGGTGGCAGTGTTGACATCGGCTCCTCCGGTTCGGGCCGACGACGGGTCCGCTTGGCAAGCGACCGAGGCTTGGAGCGCGCAGTGGGAAGATCGTTACTCACGCTGGGTCGCGGAAGACTTTGGCGAAGATTTTTTTATCAAGGGTCGATGGGCTGGTATCTCGACGGATTGCGCGGACGCAGTTTATGCCGCCCGGATCATTTTTTCCTATGACAATAAGTTGCCGTTTGCTTTGTCAGGCACCAAAGAACGGGCGGCCGAGTGGACCAACACGACAAAGGATTTCGCTTCGATCAAAGATCCCGACAGTCGCGTGCGTGCCTTCATTCGCCGGTTGAACAATCGGACATGGACGGGTTCGTTAGAAAAACACACGGCCCCCGTGGTGATCTCGCGCGGCTCGGTTCGTCCTGGCACGCTTTGGCTGAAGCCGGGGCACGTGGAAGTCGTGAAAAGCGTAAGTGATACGGGTGTCTTGGAGCTTCAGGGCTCTTGGTTGCCGGCTTCTATTCGTCAGATGATCACGATCACGACGCTTGGCCACGCTCCTAAAAATATGAAAACCGGATTCCGTCGTTGGCTTTGGCCAAATGAGACCGCACCGAGTGTCGATGCAGACGCTGGAAACTATCTGCTTGCGAATGAAGCGAGCGAGACGAATTCGGAATCAAACATCGACAGCTTCGAATCGAGCGTGCAGAAGGCTTTGGCGCTTCAGGGTTCGACGGAACGAAAAGGAAGTCGTGTGCAGCGTTTGGCGTATGACTTCTGTCGGATGGCTCACGCACGCGCCGAGGTTGTGCGATTGGGGCGCGAGTTCATGGCGCGTGGTTCTCAAGCCGCCTCTTGTATGGTGCCGCGCGATTACCATCTTTATTCGACACCGAGTCGCGATTCGAATCTTCGCCGCGTTGTTTGGGCGCTTGGTTCTGAGTTTGATCACAATCAAATCGGTTTCATCCGCCTACTCTTGGCGGGGTGCCCGATGATCGAAGGTGCGGGTTACAAAATCGATGCGTCGGACTTTCTGGTGAACCTGCTGAAATTCAATTTCTCCAGTGATCCGCATGAACCGGAGGCTGCGAGGTTTGGGACCGAGGCGCCGCAGGGCATTTGCACGATGACGTATTGATTTTCACCGTGCTAAGTCCTCACTATGCGCAAAACCAAATCGACGCCCAGAGAGCTTTTGCCGTTAGATTATATCCGACTGGATTCTCCAATTGGAGACCTTCATTTGTTCGCGACAGAACACGAACTCGTGCGAATCGACTTTCGCGCGCCACCAAAGTCGGTGACGAAACTAGCCTCGGCGACGACCAAAAATCCGGTGCTTCGCAAGGCGAGGACTCAATTGAAAGAGTACTTTGCCGGCCGTCGAACACAATTCGATCTGCCGCTGGCCTTGATGGGCACACCGTTTCAGATGCGGGTGTGGAAAGAGCTGACGCGAATCCCATACGGAAAGACGATTAGCTACGGAGAGCAGGCCAAGCGCGTTGGCGCCGGTAAGGCTTATCGGGCCGTCGGCACGGCGAACGGTCGCAATCCGATTCCGATAGTGATCCCCTGTCATCGCGTGATCGCGGGCGACGGCGGCCTTGGGGGTTACGGCGGTGGGCTTGGTGTGAAAACCAAGCTACTCCGGCTAGAGACCTCGGTTAAGGATTCCTAGTTTTAAAGTCCTTGTGCTCGCGCCACCATTTTTTATATCTGCCTTCGGTGGGCACGGCGCCTTTTTTAAACTCCACGATCTCGCCGAGCGTGGGTGTGTGTACGAAAACTCCCTTTTCTTCGCTCAAGCGCGTGACGGTTTCGATTGGATCGAACCAGTCGTGAAAGGCCAGAGTGTACATGCCCCAGTGCATGGGCATGATTTGAGGAACCCGTGCGTCCAGCGCGGCTTGCACAACTTCTTCCGGTAGCAGGTGGACGTAACGCCAGAGTTGGTTGTACTGCCCGGATTCCACCAAGGCGAAGTCGTGGGGGCCAAGTTTTTCGGCGATCTCTTTGAAGTGAGTGTGGTAGCCGGTGTCGCCCGTGTAATACAGCGAGAACTCGGGTGTGCGAATAGAGAAGCCACACCAAAGTGTGCGCAGTGAATCGCCCATGCCGCGGCCGGAGAAGTGCTGCGATGGCGTTGCGACAATTTGCAGACCTTCGAAAGAGGCGGCTTCCCACCAGTCGAGTTCTTGTATTTTCTCCGCCGAGACACCGAAGCTTTCCAAGCGTGCGCCGACTCCAAGTGGAACGATGTAACGTGTGGGCTTACGCAATGTTTCGAGTTTCACGATCGATTCGTAATCGAGATGGTCATAGTGATCGTGCGAGAGCAGGACCGTGTCGATATCCGGAAGCTCTTCGATCTTCAGCGGTTGCGCTTGAAAGCGTCCGCCAAAAAAAGCAACGGGCGAAACGCGCTTAGAAAGAGTCGGATCGATGAGAATCGTTTGATTGGCAATGCGCGTGAGCACGCTGGAGTGACCGAGCCAGGTTAGGCGAAAGCTATTGGGATCTCCAGTTGCAGCCAAGAGCTTTTCGAGATCCGGCTTTTGACTAGGCAGCGGCTCTGTTGGAACCCGGATTTGCTTTCCGAATAGGAAGCCTTTTAACAGTTTGACGAAGTCCATTTCGCCCTGAAAGTCGCGTGGGTTTTGATTGCGAAACCGTCCGCTCTCGACGTCGAACTGGGAGGATTTCTTAAATCGTTCGAGGCGATCGCCTGATGGCAGCGCTCCAAACTGGCGAGACGCGAGAAAATAGATAACACTTGCCGTGACCAAAAACGCGAAGAAAAGCAGTAGCAGTAGAATATGTAGTCGCATCGATTTATTCCTTCGCGGATGTGCCAGACGGGGCCATGAGTTTGGCAAAAGCTTCGGGCATTGGGGACTCCCAGATGAGATTTTCGAACGAGAGTCGGTGGCAATGCAAAAACAGTCTGTCGGTTTCGTAGAGTTTTGCCATCTTTGAATTGTACGCTTTATCGCCGTAGCGAGGGTCGCCGACGATGGCGTGGCGGTCGAGGGCGCTGTGCTTGCGGATTTGATGTTGGCGACCGGTGCGAAGATCGAGCTCTATCAGACTGAAGTACCGGTTCTGGTCTAGGACCTGAAAGTGCGTTTCGCACGGCACGCGGTTTCCGGCGGGGCCTTGAGGGTTCATGCGGCCTTCGGCTTTGTCTGTTAGCGGTTTGTTCCAGGTGCCGGATGGCCGGGCGAGGTTGCCGCGTACAATGGCTCGGTAGATCTTCGTCACTTCGCGAGTTTGAAAGCGTTCCGCCCACTCGCGCGCCGCCTTCTCGTTGAGAGCAAGAACTTGGACACCGCTGGTTTCTTTGTCGAGTCGATGCACGGGGAAAACTTGGGAGACTTGAAACTCTCGGCAGGCGGAGCTGATCACGTCGGTTTCGCCAGGCCCGGCGTTGTGTACGCTAAGGCCTGACGGCTTATCTATTACAAGAAGATCTCGCGATTGAAATAACGGGACCAATACCGAGACCGGCACCATGAGTTCTACGACCTTAGCGAAAGAGTTCCTAGGTAGTCTTTCTTTCCGATCTCAACTCCGTTGTGGCGAAGGATGTTGTAGGCCGTCGCGGTGTGGAAGAAGAAATTTGGGATCGCGTACTGCATGAGGTAGTCGGCGCCAGTCATCCACTTGCCGTCCCAACGCGCGTTCGTGACTTTGCGCTCTTGGAAACCTTCGAAGTCCGCCGCTTGAAAACCTTCGAGGTAAGAGATCACGGATTGAATACGAGCTTTGGCATCCGCGAGCGTCTTTTCTTCATCTGGGTGTGAGGGCGCAGTTTTTCCGCTTAGGCGGGCCGCATTGAACTTCGCCGTGTCGCAGGTGATCTGAATCTGGCGCATGAGGGGGAACATATCCGGTGCAAGACGTGCTTGAAGAAGTACCGAGTAGTCGAATTTTTTTGTATCCGCATAGGGTGCGGCTTTGTCGAGCAGATGGATGAGGTTCTTGAGTGTATGGACTTGCTGATGGCAGACGAAATGGAAAGCTGAAGATTCTGGTTTCACAAGGGACCCCCTACTTTTCGAGGCTGGTGTTGAAGATGCACTCTTCTAGAAACCCCGTCTGAGGTCGTCAAGCGTGACCTCAAGGGGGCGATAGTTTGTCTTTAGTTTCGAATCATTTAAACCCTTTAAGGTTTCCACACGCTCTCCGGAAAGAGGGTGAGTGCTAAAGAACTTGGCGGCCTGCGAGGCGATCCCTTTGTGATCACCAAGGATGGCACCTTCCGACTTCCCGAGTTTCTCGAAAAAACTAACCATGCCGTCGGGATTGATACCGGCTTGCACGAGAAACTGGTGTCCATAACGGTCGGCTTCGCGTTCATCATCGCGTGAGTACTTGAGTGTCGCAATCTGTAGCGATTGCCCCAGAACAATGGCCGCATCCGGGCTGATCACGAGGCTTAAAACGATGAAACCACCTAGATACCCGAGGCGACCGACCAAAGATCTCAGGGTGTGGCGGCGTTCGACGTGGGCCATTTCGTGCGCAAGGACTCCTGCGACTTCTTCCGGAGTTTGCGCGCTTTTTAGCAGGCCGCGATTCATAAGAATGATGCCGCCAGGTAGCGCAAACGCATTGACGTCTTCGGCGGGGGAGACTCGGATGTCGAATTCGATTTTTTTAAGTTCGGGGTTGGCATCTCTTAAGCGGGCGGCGATTTTATGAAGCGCTTGCTGGGCTTCGGGAGCGTAGTTTGCTTTGGAGTCGACCAGCGCTGGCAGAATGCGTTTTCCAATTTCTCGTTCTTCCGCGTGTGACATCGTTCCGTTTAGCCACGAAACCGGAACGGCTGAGAGCAGAAGAGGCACAAGCAACACGAGGCCGATGGTGACCGCCAGCGGAGAGCTGAGAAGCGCCCAGCGGACATTGCGACGGCGTTTTGAGACACCTAGAATCTCTTGCGCTTTTGGATGTCCGAACCCGGCCAGCGTATTGATGAAGTCTTCGTCTTGAACGGTGATAGCTTCGTTTGTGCTAAATCGATCCTCGAGATGGAAGTGGTGGGAGTTTGTTCCTCCCAGCGTGATCTCGATATTCGACATCGAGATGACGACCGGCACACCGGGGTCGTCATCGAGTCGAAAGATAATACGATCGCGGTGCAGCTGTAGCTCGCCTCCCCGGCGTCCGAGAAGTGCGGGGTACGACTTCACTGATTGCCCTTTCGTTCGAAAAACACGATGTCGATATAGAGCGAAGCCGCCATGACCAACATGCGTTCATTTTGACTGAGGGTCGGGTCGCTAAATTCGACCATGAAGTTGTCTCGGTCCGTGAAGACCTCGCTAAAAAATCCCGACCATTTCTTTTGCACAGAAGCGATCTGGCGACCTTGGTGCATGAAATTGAATGTCCAGATTTTCCAGATAGGCGAGGCCACTTCCATGACGGTCATGCCGCGTTCGTTGTGGATATCGAAACGTTTGGTGAGAATTGAAAAGCGTTTTTCGATGGCGCCGATATGGCGTCCGGTCGCATCTTTGATCTCCAGGCGTTCGAAGTACCACCGGAATGGATGATGGGCGCTCATGATGACCTGGTTTGAGGCGTCCATAAAGTGGATGTTGAACTTTCGCCAGTGCCCCAAGAATTGGCGCATGAAGAATCCGAAAAACCCTTTGGATTCTTCGGCCGCGAAGGCCACAACCGTCTCGGTTTCGTCCTTGATTTGGTATTTATTGCGCGTTTCGAAACCGAATAATTCGGCGAGTTCGCGAACCTGGCGTACGAAGAGGCGCTTGTATGGCATGAGATTCAGGGTGGCTGGCTGATTCATAGAGGCCCAGTATGCAAAACGACCCTAAGTGCGTCGAGTCCTGATTTGGGCATTTACATCTCCGGGCGTTCCGCATGAAAATGGCCGCCATGCTGACTTTGCACCACCTCAACAATTCTAGGTCGCAACGGGTCCTCTGGGTTCTCGAAGAGCTCGACTTGAAATACGAGATCCGTCGCTACGAACGAGACCCAAAAACTCTGCGTGCGCCGTCGTCGCTGACTCATATCCACCCACTTGGTAAGTCACCGATCCTTGAGGATGCTCGCGATGGGCGACGCGATGTTTTGGCGGAGTCCGGGGCGATCTTGGAATATGTGGTGGAGACTTATGGTCAGGGACGGCTTCGTCCTCAGGCCGGTTCTCCGGAAGCATTGAAGTATCGGTTTTGGCTGCATTTCGCCGAAGGTTCGATGATGTCGCCGATTTTGATTCGGTTGATCATGGGGCAGGTAGAGAAGGCGCCGCTTCCGTTTTTTGTTAAACCGATCGCGAAGAAGATTTCGCAAACGGTTCAGGAAAAGGCGTCGACTCCTGAGATCAAGCGCCAACTTGATTTCGTTGAGACCGAACTACAGAAGACGCCTTGGTTGGCGGGCGAGGCTTTTACGGCTGCGGATATTCAAATGAGCTTCCCTCTTGAGGCCGCGCAAGCGAGAGGCCTTGTTGGCGAGCGACGCGCGATCAAGGGTTACCTCGATCAGCTTCGCATGCGTCCGGCTTATCAGCGCGCATTGCAGGCGGGCGGACCTTATGATCTCAATTACGGATAAAGTTTAAAGTTTAAGATGAATAACGGTGTGGAAATGACGTCGAACGAAGAGAATCTCAAAAAAGCAGAATTGGCCGCCGAGACTTTGCGGACTTTGTTGGATAACGGCGAGAGCTTTGCTGATCTTCCGGAGCACCTTCGTGTCGAGTTGGTGAAGCTGGCGGGTCAGTTGTCGCGACCGGCGAAAGACGAGATTCGTATTCGCAATAAACAAATCGATCAGGCTCGGCGCAAAAAACTGGCGGCGCCGGACCGCCAAGCGCGAGCCGCAACCGGAATTCGCGAAGCTCGACTGAAGACAGTGTTCACGGCACCTGCATTGGTTGGCGCGACAGAGCAGGAAGAATCTCAGGCGGAGCTTAGTTCGCCTCGCAATTGTTACGTCTGCAAAGCGGAATTCGTGAAGCTGCATCACTTCTACGATTCGATGTGCCCATCGTGTGCGGACTTCAACTACAAGAAGCGGTTTCAAGTGGCACCGATGCAGGGTCAGGTCGCTCTTATTACCGGTTCGCGTTTGAAGATCGGGTACTATGCGACCTTGATGATGCTGCGTGCGGGGGCACGGGTCATTGCGACCACGCGGTTTCCCGTGGATTCGGCGCGCCGATTCGCGCAAGAGCCGGATTTCAAAGAATGGGGAGATCGTCTGGAGATATTTGGACTCGATCTTCGCCACACGCCGAGTGTCGAGATTTTCACGCAGTACATGGAGCGACACCTGGATCGTCTCGATGTCCTGATCAACAACGCCGCGCAAACGGTTCGACGTCCTCCCGGTTTCTACGCGCACATGATGCCGCTTGAAAACGAACCCTTTGAGTCGCATTCGCCGGACGTACAAATGCTTCTAAAAAAACACGAAGCTTGCAAGCAGGAGCTTTCGGGTTTTTGTCCAACGAGTTCGGACAAGGCTTTGCCGGTCGCATGGCACGAGCAGGGGCCTGGCGTAGGCATTCGAGCGTCGGCTCAGCTCTCGCAGATTCCGTATTCGTTTGATCGTTCGTTGGCGACGGCGGAAGTATTCCCTGAGGGAAAGCTGGATGCCGATCTTCAGCAGGTCGACTTGCGCCGCATGAACTCTTGGCGCATGCGAATTGCCGAAGTGCCGACGGCCGAGATGTTGGAAGTGCAATTGGTGAACTCGATTGCGCCGTTTGTTCTGTGCAGCCGTTTAATTCCGATCATGCGTCGCGATTACACGGGGCTTAAACATGTCGTGAACGTGACTGCTATGGAGGGGAAGTTCTATCGCTTTACGAAGAGCGATCGTCATCCGCACACCAATATGGCTAAGGCGGCGCTCAACATGCTGACGCACACTTCGGCAAGCGACCTTGCAAAAGATGGTATCTACATGAATGCGGTCGATACGGGGTGGGTGACGGACGAAGACCCGGCCTACTTGGCGAGAATGAAAGAGGAGGTCCATGACTTCCAGCCGCCGCTTGATATCGTCGATGGCGCGGCTCGGGTTTGTGACCCATTCTTCGATGGAATTCTGACCGGCAACAATTGGTCAGGTATTTTTCTAAAAGACTACTTCCCGACCGATGGGTAGCGACCCCCGATACCCGCCGCGCGACTGCACGTCGAGCAGCTTCGCCCAGTAGGGCGAAGCGACGCCCGAATCTCGCCGCGCGACTGCACGGCGAGCAGC
>CAUJGS010000005.1 GCA_963170185.1 Bdellovibrionota bacterium | reverse complement strand
AGTCACGCCGTCTTTAGTGACGAGCGGAGCGCCGAAAGATTTTTCGATCACGACGTTGCGACCTTTTGGTCCAAGCGTCACTTTTACTGCGTTTGCAAGAACGTTAACGCCGCGGAGAATTGCTGCGCGTGCGTCTTCATTAAATCGGAGTTCTTTAGCCATTTTATTTCCCCTTTAAGTTTTTAAATTAAAAAAATCGATCAGTTGAAAACGCCGAGAATGTCTTCTTCGCGCATCATCAAGTATTCCGTACCGTCGAGCTTCAGTTCTGTGCCCGAGTACTTGCTGAACAAAATTTTGTCGCCGACTTTTACTTCCAAAGGAAGAGTCTTGCCGTCTTCAGTCACGCGACCTTTTCCTGTAGCGACGACTTCACCACGCTGAGGCTTCTCTTTAGCCGTGTCAGGGATGATGATTCCGCCAGCCGTTTTTTCTTCTTCCGCCATACGACGAACCAAAATGCGGTCATGAAGCGGACGAACATTGAGATCAGCACGCGCCATATTAAAACCTCCTGAAAGTCCAAACGCTCAATTCGAGCTGGATACTATGCGTGTTTTTGTAAATTGAAGTTTACGAGAGGCAATATGGACGGCCTACAGAGGGTGTCAAGGTAAGGCCAAAGAAATTCCCACGACGCAGAGCGCAGCGACGCAGAAAGACTCGAAAATTTGAAAATGAGAATCCTAACGAGACGCCGGACTTGCTATGGGACTCGCCAACGCCGCCCCCGAGCAAAGACGAGACGCCGCAAGCGACGTATCCGCGACGGCTCCCTGCCCTGCCGTTTTTTGCTGCTGGTAAGCCAACAAAAGCTCCGCGACCTCTTCGGGATTCATACGGCGAGCGACATCGCGCAAAGCATCGGACGAACGGAACTGCGAGAGATAAATCTGTAAGTAGTCCGTGATCGCCAGCTCTTGAGCGATCTCAAGATTGATACGAGCTTGCTCCACTTTCCCATCGGCGCGCGCTTCGGCTTTGGCCTCCGCGCGCTGATCCACACGGCCGCTTCTCAAGCCACGTGTAACCTGTCTTACGTTTGCGGTATTGGTCACCGGCGGAGCGATCTGCTTCACAACAGCCTGGCGCTCACCCGGCAAACGCTCGGCCGCGTTTTGCGCCTGCTGCATTTGCTGCATCTGCGTTTCCATCATCATACGCTCTAGAACAAGCCGCGCCTCTTCCACACGAAGCGATTTCCAAGCCTGAAAGGTCAAAACACCGGGAACAACGGCGACCGCTGCCGCTGGCAAAGTCGCAACAACAGGAGGAGCCGAGGCCGGCATCACAGCCGTGCCCACCGTACCGCGAGAGGCACCCTGCGAAGGCGCCGCCCACACCTCGCCTGAGCCAACAAACACGCCCGCACTCGCAAGCACGACTGTGCTCAGAGCGACTTTCATCATGGCGCGCGAGGCTTGTTTCAGCATGGATACCGTCTCCTTCAAGGCGCCCCGACTTGCTCCACTCAAAAAGGCGCAAGAGGCCGGGGTCTCTTTCCAGAGATCAACTATCGTACCCGATCGCAAGCCCCCCAATAAGTCCCACTTGTTTTAACTAAATTGTGTAATTCCAATACTTTATTAAAACCCATACCTTTAGCCAGTTGGCCCTCGAGCGCCAGAAAACGTCTCCCCTAAGCTCACCTTTTTTCAAGCTCTCCCGAAGCAAAGCCCCCCTCTACACCCATTTCCTTCAGCCTTTTTGGCAAAAAAAACGAGACCACTAGCCTGACTTGCGACGCGCTCCATAACTCCGTAATTTCCACGCCTTAAACCAATTACCGCTCAAAAACCAAGCACTGGAAAAGGAGCACCCTCCATGCCCCACTCGCTGGCGCACACCCGCAATCCCATTCGCAATCGTTGGTCGATGTTTTTCTCGGCGATGGCCCTCGCAGCTGCTTTCGCGGCAACCGCGAACGCCAATCCAGAACAGGGTGCGCCTTCGGTTGAAGCGCGCTGGACCGAGTTCCATGCAAACCCCGCGAAATTCATGAATCAGATCCCGCATAAAAAAACATCGGGCCCCCGCAAGGCGATCCCTTCGTTCTCACCGGACGACGTGAAGTCGGGAAAGTTCATCGAAAAGAAAAACGGCGCACGCACAGGTGGATTTGAATTCGCTCCTGGGTTTCGCGACGCCAACGGAGTCGCTCTTTCCGACATCCTCGATGGCCGCGCAGGCGCACGCGAACGCGCAACCGACTTCTTTGATCCAGCGGACTTCAAGCGAAAGAAACCCGTGTTGAATCTCGAAGACATGGAAAACGAAGGACTGCGCGAAGCGAAACTCGACGAGACTCCCTGGTCCGATACGTACTGGCCAATCTATATGGGCTCACTCGGAGCACGCTACGCGAACAATCGCTTCACAACTGCAAGCAACTGGAAAGGTCACTACGACTTCGTCTTGAAAAAGACAGAAAAACTCAGCGCGATCGCCGACAAGGCGAGCCCGTTGATGCTCGAGTCGCTCTCGCCTTCTGAAAAATACGATCTCCTCATCGGCGAACTCACCGACGGTCAAACCATGTACGATGCTGGCTATCTCACACCACATATGTGGGAAGAAGGCCGCCAGTACTGGGATCGCTACGGCGAAGTCGAGCCTTGGATGGGCCTCTGCCACGGTTGGGCGGCCGCCGCCTACATGGCGCCACGTCCAAAGAAAGCGATCGAAGTCCCCGCCGCAAAAGAGGGCGTGACGTTGAAGTTCTACCCTTCGGACCTGAAAGGGCTTTCGACTTATCTCTGGGCAAAAACAAGTGTGCCTACAAACTTCATCGGCGGACGCTGCAACGACAAAGAGGCGGCAACAGACCCCGAAACCGGCCGCATCTTGGACGAGAAATGTTTCGACACGAACCCGGCTAACTGGCACCAGATCGTCGTCAACCAAATCGGCGTGGCAAAGCGTTCATTTGTTTTGGATGCCACGTTTGACTACGAAGTTTGGAACCAACCGGTTTACTCGTACTCGTACAAGTACTTCAACCCACAGACTGGTCGTTCGGCTCGCACACTCCGCACGGCGACTGTCGAGATGGGTAAGTTCACGAAAGACAAATTCAAGAAGTTCCGTTCACCCGACGCTGTTTACGTTGTCGGTATCGAAATGGAAGTCACATACGTAGTAGAAACTAGCGCGACTCACAACGAAGTCGACTCGCAGGAGTATGATGCAACGACTTCGGTGACTTACATGTACGACCTCGAACTCGATGCAAACATGCAGATCATCGGCGGCGAGTGGTACTCAAACGTCCACCCTGACTTCCTTTGGACTCCCGCAAAGGACGGCAAAGCGCAATCTCTCGGCGATGCACGTCTTCGCGGTGGATGGGATGGCAAGACCGCACTTCCAAAATTTTGGAAAGACGTTGCCGTCATGACAGCAATGCACAACGGCCTCCCTCTTGCGGCGATCATCGACGGCCTCACGGCGGCTGCCAACGAGGAGTAATCTCATGAGTTCCGCGAAACGAGTGATCTCATCTCTAGGCGCTCGTTTCACAATCTCCATCTATGTTTTGAAAGCGACGCTTCTCGTGTCGCTTTTCTTTTTTGGCGAGCACGCAGCGGCGTCACGCCCGTCATGGTTTCCCGAAAAGTCTTGTCGCGAGGTTTGGAAAAACCGCGATTTAGCGAAGTACGACGTCGCAAAAGACGCCAAACTCACAAAGGACGGCGACCTCGGGTACTCCGCCTACCAAAAGCGACTCAAAGCGGCCGGCATCGATCGTTCGTCTTGCTACAAAGACTGGACGATTCTCGTTTACATGGCGGCCGACAACGATCTCCAACCATACGCCCTGTGGGATCTCGAAGAAATGGAAGGCCGCTTCGATAGTGGGCGCTATGCCGGCTCGACGCTGAAATCCGATCTCGTCGTACAGATCGACACCAAGGCTTCCGGCAAACGACGTCTACACATCTTTCAACGTGAGGATCGCGCCTATTCCCCCGCAATCTCGAAGGCCCCCTACGAGAAAGTTGGACTCGAGATCATTCGCTCCCCGATCATCGAGCTGCTTCCGAAGTTGGCTCCGTCAGGGCCTGATCTCGAAAGCTTCCTCAAGTGGGGAATGAAGACGTATCCTGCCGACAAATACATGGTTGTCGTCTGGGGACATGGACAGGGCTGGAACAGCGGCCCTCTTGAGCCACTTCAGGAGCGCGGCAAAAACACCCAAGAAATTGATCAGACACTTACCGTCTTGAAGCAAATTCCCCAGCCGGTCGCAAATGCGACGTTCGGCGGGATCTTCAATAATCCGGCAAACGGCACCAACGTTTCGATTCCCGACCTTCGCGATGCCATTAGCGGTGCCGTCGACGACACGCTCGAAGGTCGTCCCATCGATATGTACGCTAGCGACGCTTGTCTTATGCAGATGTCGGAAGTTCTTGCCGAGGTCACGCCCTACACGCGTTTCGTCAGCGGTTCGGCTCAAGTGCAGTCGCTCCTCGGTCTCCCGTATCGTCGTGTGTTATACGAGATCAACACTGGGCGCTTTGCCAGTACGGCGAAGCTCACCGGAAGAGAAGACGAAGCCCTGCTTGTGGCAAAAATGCTTCCAAAGCTCTCGGAGGCCTCGCTTGATCCATTGCGTGGGCAACAAGGTCGCGCCGACGTCAAGGCACGCGAGACCTTCACTATGAGCTCTGTTTCCTCGATGGCTTTCGAACAGCGCGTGTTACCTGCACTGACCGAGCTGACAAAATCTCTCACGTCCTACATAGACGAAGACATGGTTCGTGCGTTTCAGTTCGATTCGCTCATACGCTCAACTCCATCGTACATGGGAGGAGGGCGTGAACTGGGAAGCTTCCTCAAACTCTTGGACCTGGCAAGAAGGAGCGATCTTCCTCGCACCGGTGAAACCGCTTTCTCAAAGAAGCTTGCGCGCGACATACGAGAAATGGAAATCGCTCTCGACGAAACCGTCATCGAGCGCCGACTCGGAACCGGATACACGGTCGAGGGAAAGTCGGTCCACCTCCTAGGTTTCCGAGGAATCGGCATTTGGATTCCAAGTGGCCCTAAAGAGTTCCAGCACCGCTCGCAGGATTTCCAACTCTCACGCCTGCATCGCGAAACGGGCTGGCAGAGCTGGCTGAAAAGCACCTTCGGTCTGTAAACGAAGCTAGCGCCAAGTTGCCATCACCTGGGTAACTCGACTAGCGTCTCCTTCATGACTTTGACCCAACTGAGCTACATCGTCGCCGTCGCCAAACATCGCCACTTTGGAGCGGCCGCCGAATCCTGCTTCGTGACCCAGCCGACGCTTTCTATGCAAGTTCAGAAACTGGAAGAAGAACTCGGCATCGAGATCTTCGACCGCAGTCATCAGCCAATCTCAACAACTCCCTTGGGAGCGGCACTTGTCGAGCAAGCACAGGTCGTTCTTGCAGAGGCCGACAAAATGAAGGCTCTTTCGGCGGAGGAAGTCGACGTCATCGCCGACATTATCAAAATCGGCGTGATCCCCACTCTCAGTCCAACTCTCGCACCGAAAGTCGTCGATTGGTTCAGTCGTCACCACCCCAAAACAGAGATTTTTCTTGAAGAGCTACAGACACGCGACCTCATGGCGCGCCTGAAAGACGGCTCGATCGATCTCGGTCTTGTGGTGACCCCACTGGAAGATCCGCATCTCGTAGAAAAGCCGCTTTTCTATGAGCCGTTTTATCTGTATGTGGCGCCCGACCACCCGATCTCGAAATTGAAGACCGTCGCTCCGGACAGTCTTCATCTCGAAGACCTTTGGCTTTTGACCGAGGGCCATTGCTTCCGCGATCAAGCACTGAAAGTTTGCGGCGATCGAAAACGGCGCAAGACCACAAGCCGCGCGATGTTTGAAAGCGGCAGCCTCGAAACCCTGAGAAAGATGGTGGATCGCAGCGGCGGTTACACCTTGATTCCGGCCCTGACGCTCGAGGATCTCGACGAAGCCCGCCGCAAAAAACAAGTTCGCGAGTTCGTTTCGCCCGCCCCATCACGCGAAGTCAGCCTCGTGCACTCGCGTGTGTACAAACGACGGGCGACCCTCGAAGCCGTCTCGCAAGCCGTGCGCGAAGGCCTCCCTAAAGAATACCTCAAGCTCGACTTCAAACGACAAAACCGCGTCGGCCTCTAGGGTACCGCCTTGTTTTTTGTTGTGGGCGGGGGTAGGCGCCCTGCAAATCAAAAAAGAAGGGGGTACCGCGCTACGCGAGGACTGTGTTTATCGCCACGCG
>CAUJGS010000004.1 GCA_963170185.1 Bdellovibrionota bacterium | reverse complement strand
TTTTGGGCGGTCAGGTGCTTCAGATTTCCAAAAGTGGCGAACGCTGACGGGCGGCATCAACACTCAATTTTTCAAGCCGCGACATTTCCTCGATAATTTGGTTCCAAAGCGGAACCGAGAATGCCAAAAAAACCTTGTTCGAAGGCCATTTCTTTGGGGGGAAAAGAAGAGATGGGCAAGATTGAGGGTGTGCCAGTTGAGACTGACACAGAAATTATAGGCATCAATCGCCGCAGCGTCTTTAGTCTCGCGGAAGCAAGGCAGTTGCTTCCGTTGATTAACCGAATGACGAAAAATGCGGCGGATAGAGTTCAGGTCCTCATCGCGAAAATCGAAGCGAAGTCTCGCGCGGTCGACGCCGACCGCGAAGAGATCGAGGTCTATGAATCGCAAGCAAGCCAGATCATTCAAGACTGGCAAACCAAAGTGCAAAAATTGGGAGGGCTTCCCAAGGGCATTTGGATTGTCGATTTTGATTCCGGAGACGGATATTTCTGCTGGAAGTTTCCAGAAGAAAATATTGAACATTGGCATAGCTATCGCGACGGATTCACCAAACGCAAACGTCTCTTCACGGAGGAGGCGGAGGTTCGCTTAACGACGATTCAGCCTTCTTTGGCTCGAGAACAATCGTTGAACGAAGTCGTCGAGCAGAAGTAAGATCGCGCTCGTGCTAATCGGACTTGCGCAGATCAATTCGACTCTCGGCGATTTTTCCGGCAATCGGGAAAAGATTCTCGCGTTTGTGAAACGTGCGAAAGATCGTCGTTGCGACCTCGTCGTTTTTCCGGAGCTATCACTTTTTGGCTATCAGCCAATGGACCTTCTCGAACGAGATACGGTTGTCGAAGCACAGCTAAAAGAGTTGAAAACATTAGCGTCGCGGCTTCCTCGGGGTATCACGGCAATCATTGGTTGTGTGACACGGGTGCCGACGGGAAAAGCACCACGCTCCTCGAATCACGGGTTGGCCACAAAACACTATTTCAATTCGGCGGCGATTCTTGAAAAGGGTAAGGCACCACGCTTTATCCATAAGACACTGCTTCCGAATTACGACGTTTTCGACGAAGTTCGGCATTTTGCGAGCGCGACGGCGCTTTCCAAATCCCAGAACAATGTCGTGCGTATCAACGGCCTTCGGGTTTTTGTGACGATCTGTGAAGACATCTGGGAATGGGGAAGCGCGAAGAATCCGCTGCGGGCTGTGCCGACCAAAGGGGTGGACCTCGTCGTGAACTTAAGTGGTTCACCGTTTACGAAGGAAAAGCTCAAGCAACGAAAAAAAATCTGGGCGGAAACGACGAAGCGATTTCGTGCGCCGCTGTGCTATGTGAACCTCGTCGGCGCGCAGGACGAAATTCTGTACGATGGTCGTTCCACGATGGTGAACGCCAAGGGTGTTCCTCAGATGGAGGCCGTAGCGTTTGACGAGGATCTAGTCGTCTTTGATTTGGAACGGGAGAATCCAACTCGCTCGGAGCGCGGCACGGAAGTCGAAATTCTTCGTCGGGCATTGGTGACAGGTATCCGTGATTTCGCGAGAAAAACCGGAATCGACAAGGTTCATTTTGGATTGAGCGGCGGAATCGACAGCGCGCTGGTTGCGTGCCTTGCGGTCGACGCTCTTGGGCCCAAAGCCGTAACGGCCGTTACGCTGCCCAGTCGGTTCAACGATCCTCGTAGTCGAGAGCTCGCCGAGCAGCTTGCGAAGAATCTTGGAATTCGGTCCATCAACATGGAAATATGGCCGGCCTACGAAGTCTTGAAAGAGACCTTTGCCAAAGCGACGGGTGCAAGTGAGTTTGGCCTCGTCGATGAAAACATGCAGGCTCGCATTCGAGGCCTGCTGCTGATGGCGTTTTCGAACAAAGAAAACAGCATGTTACTTTCAACAGGGAATAAGTCGGAGTACGCGGCCGGGTACTCCACCCTGTATGGCGACCAGTGCGGTGGTTTGGCTCCGCTCGGTGATCTGTTGAAATCAGACGTCTATCGACTGTCGCGCTACTACAACCAAGATACCGAACTCATTCCAAACTGGATTATTGAGCGCCCACCTTCGGCAGAGCTTCGACCCGGTCAGACCGACCAGGACTCGCTTCCGCCGTATGACGAACTTGATGAGGCGGTAACCAATGTGATCGAGAAGCGGCGCAAACCGAAAAACTCGGTTGAAGAATGGCTTCTTGGTGCGAGTTACAAAAGCGAGTTTAAGCGCTGGCAAGCGCCACCGATATTGAAGGTGTCGGATCATGCTTTTGGCCGAGGCCGCCGTCTGCCGATTGCTCATCGCGGTCGCTTCTAATGCAAAGAGCATCAAGCAGAGAAACGCCGTCTTAAACGCCTAAGTCAAAAAGGCCGTGTTGCTTTGGTTTCTTTTCGATCTTCGGAAAACGAAGTTCGGGTTTACCTGTAAGTTGGATGAGCGTCGCGATCGAAGGTTCCGTTGGCTGCGTCAAGCGTGCGACCATTTTCGCAAACAGCGTTCCGCAATAGCCGGCGTCTTCTTCGGCGCGATGGAATCCCGTTGAAGGAATTCCGAGATGCTGCACAAGAGTTCCGAGTTTGTAGTTCGCTAGGCCGGGGTAAACTTTGCGAGCGATATTGCAGGTGTCGAGGATCACACCACCGGGAGCGCGAGACTCGTGTTTACGAATGTCGGCCGTTAAGAACTGGGCATCAAACGGCGCGTTGTGAGCCACGAGGATCTCGTCACCGCAAAAGTCTGCAAATGCGTCGAGAACATCCGTGATACGGGGCTTACCAACGAGCATGTCGTCGGTGATTCCGTTTACACGGCTTGCGCCTTCTGGCATTGGGATTCCGGGATTAATGAGGGTCGCGAAAATAGTTTCCGGCTCGCCTTTGTCGTCAAAGAGAACGGCGCCGATCTCGACGATTTGGTCCACTCCTGGAAGAGTTCCTGTAGTCTCCAAGTCGAAAGCGATGAAGCGCATGACGTTCCCCCCTTTTGCCAGGTAAAATCGAAGCGTGAGTAAA
>CAUJGS010000003.1 GCA_963170185.1 Bdellovibrionota bacterium | reverse complement strand
GACATCCGTCGGCAACAAGAAGTACTTGCGAACAGCCATCAAGAAAGTCCGATACGTCGCACGATCCCTTTCAGCACGAGAAGCGTAGTGCGATTCACCCCTCTTTACTCGCAGCTCTGCACGAGCCACCGCGGTCTTGTGAATATCCAGGACGGCCTCCCAGATCAGCTGCGACCACTCTATCACCGCACTTTTTCGCATTTCAGGATGATGCGCATCCATCCACCAGTGTTCGCCCTCAAGCGCAATGAACCCAACACGTTGGCGCCGAGCACGATCCGGATGACTTATCCAAGCATCTCCGTTTTTGTCGATTTCCAGCTGCGCTTTCGTGTTGGGGGTCACAACCTCAATTCCCACTTCCTTCATAAGGCGCATCACTCGATGCGCCTCGTTGTCGGGATAGGGCGGCGTCATCAACATCACGACTTTTCCGCCCGAAGGGTTGGCGCGTTCGCGAAACCGCGCCGCGAGTTTACGATAGAACTCCATCGGCTCATATGCATGAAGCTTCTTATAGGGCACATTTCGGTACAGTGCCTCCAACGCTAGCTTCAAGTCACCCGTTCCACCAAGATACCCGGTGTTGTCTTCCACGACGCGAAACACATCGTCGGGGTCACGAATTATATCGGGACCATAGAACAACGAAATCGAATTTGGATTCACTTTTCCGGCAAGCCACGTCTCACCAGTACGCCGCAAAATACGATCCAAAACATCCTGCGGAAGAATTCCCGCGTTCGAGATCGCGGGACGGCCGCCGCTGGCGTGAAAGTCCTTAAGAAATTCCCGCAGCGCTCGACCGCGCTGATCAATACCGGGCTCTAAGCGTTCATGAAAGTCCGTGTCCAACAAAACACGCGGTACAAGATTGAGAACATTGTCCGTCTGAAACTCGTTATAGGTCAGAATCTCACCTACTTTGATTTCAAAAGGCGTGTACCTCTGGGCGACGTCGACGACGTCTTTGTATTCGGGACGAACGACTTTCACGAGGCGCCCATCTTCCATCTCGATTTCTCGAAAAATCTCGTCGTAGTGCCCTGGACGCGCAGGAATGATCAAGCTTTTGTGCTCGGTCTTCTGGGCCATAGCACTTCCGGAAGCAAACAACGCCAAGCCCGCCGTCCAAATAGCAAGCCGAATAAACGCAGACGTCTTTCCGGTCGACCGATTCATTGCCGCTCCCAAGAACTATTCCGAACTGTTCCCAGCATGCAAACCCCCGACCCTCGGTCTTTGAGGATTAAACAAACCCATTTGTTTTCAAGAGTTCGTGCTTGAAGATTTGTTCAAGCTGTAAAATCCTTGAACAGTATGAATCAGACCACAATGCCCAAAGAACGCCCCCCTATTGGCGATGACCTTTTGAAGGCCATCCAATCAAAACCTCAAAAAGACGTGCATATCCATTTTATGGGAATCTGCGGGACCGCGATGGCTTCGCTTGCCGGCCTCATTCATTCACGCGGCTTTCGCGTCACGGGTTCTGACCAAAACGTCTATCCACCGATGTCGACGCAGCTTCAAGATCTCGGCATCTCGATCATGAATGGCTACAAGAAAGAAAACCTCTCGCTCGGGACAAATAACCAGCCTGACCTCGTGATCGTCGGAAACGTCATCTCTCGCCAGTACGAAGAAGCGCAAGCGCTGCTTGCTAGCGACATCCCCTTCACCAGTCTCCCGCAAGCAATGGGGGCGCTCGTCATCGAAGATCGCCACTCGATCGTGGTGGCCGGTACGCATGGAAAAACCACGACAACTTCGATCAATGCCTATGTCGC
Organism: Bdellovibrionota bacterium; assembly: GCA_963170185.1. Lineage (GTDB taxonomy): Bacteria > Bdellovibrionota > Bdellovibrionia > Bdellovibrionales > JAMPXM01. The sequence goes on along the minus strand of CAUJGS010000003.1, from coordinate 71,674 downwards.
CGACCGTCTCGGTCTTGAACCAGGCTTCATGATTGGCGGAATTCCGAAAAACTTTGGACAGAGTTATCGCAACCCCAAGGGCGACTGGTTTGTCATTGAAGGCGACGAATACGACACCGCCTTTTTCGATAAAGTTCCAAAGTTCATCCACTACCGACCAAAGAGCGTTATTTTAAACTCCGTCGAGTTTGATCATGCCGACATCTACAAAGACCTCGAGCACGTCAAACAAGCGTTTCTGCGCCTCCTTGATCTCATTCCATCAGGCGGAGTTCTTGTCACATGCGAAGACGAAGAAACCATCCGCGATCTTCTCGCTCGAAAAAAATCCGACCTTCAAGCGCGCGGTGTAAAGGTCATCACTTTTGGTCTTGAGCGTGGTGAGTACCGCGCTCGCTCCATCACCGCCGTTCCTGTCAAAGTCGAAGGCTCAAACGAAACGGCAACCCGACTAGGAACACGCTTTGAGATGACTCACCCACGTGGCGAAACTGTAACAGTCGAAATCCCGATGATCGGCTCTTACAATGTGAAAAATGCGATGGCGACTCTCGCGCTCTGGGAGCACCTCGGTCACCCGCTAGAAAAAGTCATTCCTCTCTTAAAAGGCTTTGCGGGAGTTAAACGACGCCAAGAAGTTTTGGGATCACCTGGTGGTGTCACGATCATCGAGGACTTCGCCCATCACCCGACAGCGGTACGAGAAACGATCAAGACTGTTCAAACGCAGTACCCGAACTCTCAGGTCTACTCGATTTTTGAAGCGCGCTCGGCCACGTCTCGCCGCAATGTCTTTCAAAAAGAATACGCCGACGCCTTCATAGATGCCGGAACACAGCATCTCATTTTGCCGCCGCCGTTCAACTTGCAAGGACTACCAGAAGACCAGCGCTTTGATACCGATCTTCTTCTTCGCACCATTCAAGCAAAAGGTGTCGACGCCAAGGTTTTACCGAATGTCGATGAGATCGTATCCAACGTCAAAGCTCGCGCGAAGTCCGGTGACGTCGTGCTCGTGATGTCCAATGGCGGGTTTGACGGAATCTATCAAAAGCTCTTAGGCGCATTTTAGCGCGGGTCGATAATCACGAGTTCGCCTTCAGGGGTGAGGACGACGTTTTCCGGCTTGATCCAAAGCACGACCTTGTCAAACGGCGATGTCTTTCGCCGCATGACAACCACCAGGTCTCGAAACCCATTGGTGAGCGAAGAACGATAACTCGCATCCAACACCGTATAGGTGCTGCTGCCCACGGTGAACTCTTTTCCTAGCGGCATATTGTGTTTTATTGTTTCCGTCTGACGATCAAAAAGGCGCGCAAGCTTAAGCCTCGCCTCTTCGTCCTTGGTTTCCATCGCGACTTTTTGCAAGTCGCGCCCAGATATATATTCGAGTTTCAAACTGTCGACATCTAAGTGATCCAATAGCTTCACAGGTCGCATCGCCTTAGGCGTCGCACGACCTTCCGTCACTTGTTCTAAAACTCTTAGTCCAACAACATCGTTGGACGCCGAGTCCGCTCCGCCCAAAACATAGTCCTTCACCACAAATGGGGCCGAACCATCGCTTGGCCGAATCAAAAACACATCGCCGCCGCCAAACCCCTGTCCCAAGAACGAAACCTGCGCATCGGGAAATCGATCATGCTTTGTCAGAGTGCCGACGTGAGGCTTTAGGGTTTCAAATAGATCTCGAAATGCATCCGGGCAGTCGGCCGGCGGTATCGCCAATGCCTGACTGCTAAAAACCAGAATACAAAAGAGAGTTCCCAGGTAGATCCGCACAACGTGCTTTTCGGTAAAAACCGAACCTGGCTCAATAACGACCAAAGGCCAGGACGTATGCTCGCCCTAGCTAATCCAATGAATCGACAACCATCGTGTGTAGTGACGGCCTAAGCTGAAGAAACCGCGTGTTCTTACGAGTTGGACAAACGCGATTTGAAAGAATCGTAACCAATATGTCGGCTTTCGGGTCGTACCAAAGCGAGGTTCCAGTAAACCCCGTATGCCCAACGCTAGAGAGCGAGAATCTCGGGCCGCAACTGGCTTTCGCTTTCGTCGGCATCATGAAGCCAAGACCCCAATCGCCTCTGGACCTTGGAACCGAGCGCTTTAAAAACGCACGACCAGCTTCAGGCAACCGCGATCGTTCGCCACGTGAGAGTTTTCTCAGCTCAAGTCCATAGAGCGAAAGTTCGCGAATGGGTCCAAAGAGCCCCGCGTGTGGCGCAATACCCAAAAGACTTGAGGTGTTCTCATCGTGAACATCCCCCTGAACGGGGCGCTTGCCACGGCGCTTGTCGATTTCTGTCGGAGCTGTCTTCAAACGAACCGACGCCGCCGCACGCACACCGTGCTCACCACGAGATGGTTTTTCCACATGAAACCACGTCTCTTCCAAACGAAGCCGATCCGCGATTTCTGCCCAACGATCAGAAAAACCTGTAAGAGTCGAACGTCTTAAGATTTCGCCCAAGAAAAAGAAATCGAGATCCGAATAGACCGCAGGACCACGCTTCGCTTCAGCGAGTTCGCCGTTACCTGCTCGCGACTTCGCATCGCGAACCACGAGATCCACAAGCTTGAGCCAGCGGTCTTCGTGATCTTTCGACTTCATTCGATCAAGAGTTTTATAAAACGGTCGCCACCACGTCATGCCTGCGCTGTGCGAAAGCAAATCGCGCACACGAATACCGCCTAAGACACGCGCCGCACCGGTACTGGAACTGCTTTCTTCCAACTCAGGGAACCAATCCACCAGACGGTCGGAAAGTTTGAGATCGCCTTCTTGTACGGCGAGCATCGCAGACGTTGTCGAGAACACGATCTTTGTCAGCGATGCCCAATCGTAAAGCTGGTAACGGTCGCCAAACGCGAGATCGATTTTCAGTTTTCCACCTTGAAAGGCTTGAATCTGAAAACTTGGGGTCGCGGCTTCCCAAGACTCTCCATCAAGTGAACGCCAGTCTTGAAGCTTGGCTAAGAACCGACTCTCTATACTCACTTGATCGGCCCCATGGTCGGGCTAATCCTTCGCCCACCGCCAAGTCCCACGCCGGTTTCGATTTCCAAAACACCGGTCTTTGGATCAAGCGTAGCTTGAGTTCCAATCGGAACAACGCGCTGATGCTGACCATGGCCGCTTAAAATTCCGCTATACACAGGAACCTTGTTCACATCCGCCCACTCTTTAGTAAATCGCGCGAGCACATCACCCACAAGGCTTCCGCCTTGTGGTTCGTTGCCTTCCATGAACTCACCAAAAACGATGGCTTTGGTTTTTCGACTTAAGATGCCGGCTTGTGCCATTTGTACCAACCAGCGATCCACCCGGTACCCACGCTCGCCGACATCTTCGAAATAAAGAATCTGACCGCTCGTATCGGGATGAATAGCCGTGCCATTGGCACTCGCATAAGTCAGAAGATTGCCACCCGCCATAACGCCCTTAACAAGCGTTTTGGAAGCACCGCCGCCTCGTGTTTTACCTAGAGGCTTTAGGCCCTCGTGACGAATCGTCGTCTTTTCACCAAATAGAATCGACCGCAGCTCCGTGACTTCTTCCGCAATCGGTAGCGGCCGCATTTTTCCAGACTCCGACATCGCAAGCTCTGGACTCACAATTCTCCCAAGGCGATCAAGCAGCGGAGTTTGTAGCGAAGACCAGCCCCAGCGTTTTAAGACAAACTGCTGAAGCGTCGTGATATCGCTTAAACCCAAAATAGGTTTCATGCGCTTAGGCTTTTTCATCTTCATCAAAAACGGAACAAGACGAATCGAGCCGTATCCACCACGAAGACACCAAACCGCATCCGAAGAAGGCGATTCAAGAGCTTTGATCAGCTGACGAGCGCGTGCTTGGTCGGAGTTCGACGAAAGCACGTCTTTCCCAAAGAGATCTTTGGGAACACGAGGCTTAAGCCCCCAACTCTCTAGGAACCGAATTCCTGATTCTGCTTCGGCATCCGTGGGGCGAAAACCGGGAGCCACAACATCCACAACACTTCCGGCTTTAAGCGGGATCCATCCCGCCTTCTTAGAGGCCACGCACATTCCCTTTCGGCATGAGATCCAGTCCAAACAGAGACGTCGGATAACGGCCGTCAAAACAAGCCGCGCAGTATCCGCCCTTCTCTCCTTTTACTGCAGCAAGAAGTCCGTCAAGACTCAAGTAGCGAAGTGAATCTGCCCCAACAAACTTGTTAATCTCGTCTTGAGTTTGAACTGCCGCAATCAACTGCGACTTTTCAGGCGTATCGACGCCATAGTAACAAGGACTCACCGTCGGAGGAGCGGCGATCCGAAGATGCACCTCTTTCGCACCCGCCGCACGAATCAATGCGATAATCTTCTTGGACGTCGTTCCGCGCACAAGTGAGTCGTCTAAGACAACGACCCTCTTTCCCTTCAAAACAGCCGTCTGTGGATTGAGTTTGATCTTAACTCCCACATCACGAACCGCCTGATGAGGCTGAATAAATGTGCGGCCAATGTAGTGGTTTCGAATGATCCCTAGTTCAAATGGCTTGCCACTTGCCGCCGAATACCCGAGGGCAGCCGGCACCCCGCTGTCGGGGACAGGAATCACGAGATCAAAGTCCGTGAGACCCTCTTTGCGGTCCTGCTCCGCCAAAAGACGTCCTGCCGACTTTCTCACCTCGTACACACTCTCACCAAACACGACCGAATCAGGTCTTGCGAAGTAAACGTGTTCAAAAACACAAGAGCTACGAGCGCGCCGAGCGCCAAACTTCACCGAGTGTTCGCCGGTTTCGTCGACCCACCAGATTTCTCCTGGCTCGATCTCACGGACGTACTTCGCTCCGACGAGATCAAACGCGCATGTCTCACTAGCGACGACAAAACCGTTTCGGCCCTCACCATCGGTGATCTTTCCCAAAACGAGCGGGCGAAAACCTTGCGGATCACGCGCCGCGATCAAAGCTTTGTGCGAAAGGATCGTGAGACTAAACGCACCCTCAAGTTCGCTTAAGCCCGACTTCAAACACTCGACAAGATCCGATGACGGATGTTTTGCCACAAGGTGAAGAATCACCTCTGTGTCGTTCGTTCCTTGAAAAATCGAGCCTTCACTTTTTAAGCGTTCCTTCACGGGACCGGCATTCACGATATTTCCATTGTGCGCAACCGCAACCGGCCCATTTAGAAGATTCGAGTGCAATGGCTGAGCGTTGGCCATTTGATTAAAGCCCGTCGTCGAATAACGAACATGACCAATCGCTGCCTGGCCCTTGAGACGGTCAAGTATCGCATCATCAAAGACTTCCGACGCAAGACCGAGGCCCTTGTGAACGTGCTGCTGACCGTCCTCCAATGTGACGATTCCGGCTGACTCTTGTCCCCGATGTTGAATCGCATACAGCGAAAGATAAGCGATGCGACTGGCATCTTTGTGATTCCAGACTCCTACGACGCCGCACTCGTCTTTCCACTGCTTTTGGGGCAAGTTTTTCATTTCAGCCTAAACGCTTTCTGCCAACCAGCTTCGTAGGTTTCACGCAATCGTTTCACAGGAATATCCAGCTGTCGAGGTAGCCCTTCGCCAGCCTCAAAGCTCAGCATCTGCTCACCATTTGCCTGGTTAGCGACCTCACCAAGCTCCACGATCTCCGGCGAAGCGACCTTCGCTTCAATCGCGACCGCTGCCACACGTGACTTAAACGCCGCTGCGTCTTCGCGGCTTGCAAGCACGACCTCATAGCTGTTCTCGCTAAATAGCAGTTCTGCAACGTCGCGCGTGTCCTGAGCCGACCACTTAAGCCCGCTCAAGGCCTGAGCCTTCACACGAAGTCCAAGCCCTCCGGCGCGCCCGCCATTTGAACCGCCACTTAAGCACATCCGAGCCAGTGCGTAGGCAAGACCAAACTTGCCAACCACTCGCGACGACGAAACGAGTCCCGTGTCGTCGCATGTTAGGCGACGAAGTGTTTCGACGGCCGCCTTAAGCGACTGCAAGGCACCTTCTGATGTGAGATCACCAAACGCACGACGTTCATCTTGCGCGAGTTCACCCAAAACACCGTTGTTCGTAAATAGCTTCCAGCGAAGGAGATAAACCTTGTCGCCTTTTCTTGAAAACGCACTCTTAGGAATCGCGTTCACCGATGGACGAATTCCGACAACACCGGTCGAAGGTGTCGGCGTGATATTTCGTCCCTCCGTCTCGTTATAAAAACTGACGTTGCCGCTAATAATAGGCGCCTCAAGAGTGCGGCAGACCGCATTCATACCTTTAAGACTTGCGACAAACGAACTCATCACCGGCAATCGCTCTGGGTTTCCAAAGTTCAAACAGTCTGTCACCGCCAAAGCTTCAAAGCCCTTAGCCGCGAGCTCGATCGCCGGGAAGGCCACCGCATCAGCGCCACCAGCTTCGGCATCCAAGCGCATCATCTGCGGACGACACCCAAGCACGACACCCAGTCCACGGCCCGAGTCCTTTAGGCGAAGTGCGCCAACCGACTCGTGACAATCCGCCGCCGTCGAAGCTCCAACGTGTCCATCGTATTGTCGATAAATGAACTCACGCGAAGTTCCTTGCGGCGAACTCAAGCTCGATAGCAGCTGCGCTTCAATGGCATCAGCCGTAAGCTTTCCACCCGTCGTCGCCTTCGAAACCACCTTCGACACATCCGAAACACGGTGCATCGGTTGCCAAGCCTCAAACGGACGCTCGTACATAGGCGCATGTTCGGTCAAAAGCTCGGGGTCGATTTCCGTAAGCTTTTCGCCTTTCCAAAGAAGCGTCATCGTCTTCTTCGCAACGACTTCGCCAATAGCCACAGCGTCAAGTCCCCAGTGACTAAAGACCTTCTCAACATCTTTTAGCTTCGATGGCTCAACCACCATGAGCATGCGCTCTTGGCTTTCGCTTAACAGAATGTCTTCTGGCGTGAGCGAAGAATCGCGAAGCGGAACGCGGTCGAGATGAAGTTCAAATCCGACTCCACCTTTGGAGGCCATTTCAAACGACGAGCTCGTAAGGCCAGCGGCACCCATGTCCTGGATCGCAACCACGAGATCTTGCTTCATCACTTCGAGACACGCTTCGATCAAGAGCTTTTCGAAGAACGGGTCTCCGATTTGAATCGTCGGACGCTTTTTCTCGGAGTCTTGTCCAAAGCTTTCCGACGCCATACTGGCACCGTGAACACCGTCGCGACCAGTCTTGGCGCCCGCGTAAACGACGAGGTTTCCAACACCCTTGGCTTTCGACAAAAAGACTTTTTCGCCGGGACGGAAAAGCCCAACGGCCATTGCGTTACAAAGAACGTTTTTGTCGTAGCTAGAATCAAACTCTGTCTGTCCGGTGATCGTCGGAACCCCGACAGGGTTTCCGTAGCCGCCGATTCCCCGCACGACACCGTCGACGATTTTTTCCATGCGGTCAGCCTCTGGACGACCAAAGCACAGGTAGTCGGCCACCGCGACCGGGCGAGCCCCCATCGTGAAGATGTCGCGCAAGATTCCGCCAACACCTGTCGCGGCCCCTTGGTAAGGCTCGATAAAGCTTGGGTGGTTATGACTTTCGATTTTAAAAGCGACACGCTCTCCGTCGCCAAGGTCCACAACACCCGCGTTTTCCCCAAAACTTTGTAGCACGCGAGGAGATTTATTGAAGATGCCTTTTAGGTGAACGCGCGAGCTCTTGTACGAACAGTGCTCACTCCACATCGCCGAAAACAGAGCCCACTCGACCCCCTGAGGCTCCCGCCCCAATAGACCAGCGATGCGTTTATGTTCATCGCGATTCAAGCGATAGTGCTTAAGCTTGGCGTCCAACTCGTCATTGGTTCTTGTGTCTTGTCCCATCGCTCTCACCTATTTCCAGATCTCAAGAAGTTTGCGTCCGTCGGAACCGCCCATCCATTCGTGATACGCACGCTCAGGATGCGGCATCAGTCCCGCGACATTACCTGCGGCATTCGTGACGCCCGCGATGTTCGCGATCGAACCATTGGGATTGTCGACATACTCCAACCAGACTTGGTTGTTGTCGCGAAGACCCTTAAGGTTCTCTTCGGCAATGATGTAGCGACCATCGGCATGAGCGATCGGAATGCGAATTCCATCACCGACCTTCAATGCCGCACCAAAAGTCGTTTTACCGCCGGCTTTTTTTAAGTCCACCCAAGCATCGATGAAACGAAGCCCGTGATTGCGAGAAAGAGCCCCTGGCAAGAGACCCGATTCGCAAAGAATTTGAAACCCGTTGCAGATTCCCAAAATAGGAGTCCCGTGCGAAGCCGCTTCACGAACAGATTGCATCGCCACCGCACGAGCGGCCAGAGCACCGCTTCGCAAGTAGTCGCCGTAAGAAAACCCACCCGGCAAAATCAGAGCAGCAAAGCCCTTGAAATCGAACTGATCACCATGCCAAAGCCAAACGGCCTCCGCACCGCTTTGTTCGACCGCTTCGAAAACGTCGCGATCACAATTTGTTCCCGGGAATCGAATAACTCCCACGCGTGATTTTCCCATCGTCGCCTTTCCAAAAATACGAAACGAAAACTTAGAGAAGTTTCAGTTCAAATGTCTCAATCAGTGTGTTTGCCAAAAGACCCGATGAAATCTTCTGAGCTGTCGCTTCAGCTTCCTTCACTGTCGTACCCGTGACTTTGAGTTCAACGTAACGGCCAACGCGAGCCGAAACGACCGGCTCACCTTCTCGCTTCAGCGTCTCTTCGACGGCGCGACCTTGCGTATCCAAAACTTCTTTTCGCGGCATAACCGTCACACCGAAAGTAAACTCTTTTGCCATCTCAACACCTCTTCTACTTAAGCAACGCTTTCTTTAATCGTTCACAAACTTCGCGATACGCTTCCTCAACACCACCAAGATCACGACGGAAGCGGTCCTTGTCCATCTTCTCGCCCGTCTTAAGATCCCAAAGGCGGCAGCAGTCTGGCGAAATCTCGTCTGCAAGGTGAAGAACACCAGTCGTATCTCGACCCGCCTCAATCTTAAAATCCACAAGCTGTAAGCCCGCCGAGCGCATAACTGGAAGCAAGGTCGCATTCACCTTCAGAGCAAACACTTTTAGTTCATCGAGCTCCGCCAAAGACTTTGCGGCTTTAATCATGATCGCCTGATCGTCGCTCACGAACGGGTCCGCAAGCGCATCGTCCTTGTAATAGAATTCGACAAGCGGGCGCTCAAGCGGCGTACCTTCTTCGATACCAAATTTTTTTGCCGTCGAACCCGCCAGTACGTTTCTCACAACGAGTTCAAGCTTCACCATCTCAAGCTTCTTCGTCACCTCTTCGGTCGCCGAAATGTCGGCCACGCGGTGTGTGTGAACGCCGTTTTTTTCCAGTTCCTGAAACAAAAGTGAGCTGATCTCACGATTCAAAGCTCCTTTGTTGGCGAAGTTCCCTTTTTTTTGAGCATTGAAAGCCGTGAGGCTATCTTTGAACTCCTGCCAAATGAGATCCGAGCGTCCTTCGACCTGGTACAAGCGCTTGGCTTTACCTTCGTAGACCATGGCACCTTTAGAAAATCGTCCGCCTGCTTCCATCGCCATCCCGCTTTCTTAAAACACTACTTCCACAAACCCGCGCGTTCGAGAGCACCTTTAACCGCTTCACGGTGACGGCGCCCCGAGAACACATCATCAAGAACTTCTGGTTTGACCAACTTCTTCACTTCCGGATCATTCGCCGCAGCATCCTTGAGATTTTCACCCAGTTTCAAACTGTGACTCAGACGCTGGGCATGTGCGTACGCCTCTTCTCGCGAAAGACCCGCCTCGACCAACGCCAGAAGCAAGTGCGAGCTAAAGAGCATGCCGCCCGAAAGATCCATATTTCGTTTCATCGCGTCCGCTTGCACTTCAAGGCCGCTAACGAGGTCGTTCATACGTTCGCAAGCATAGTGAGCCAAGATGAACGCATCCGGCACAATCACGCGCTCAACTGATGAATGCGAGATATCTCGCTCATGCCAGAGCGCCATGTTCTCAAAAGAAGCTTGCGCGTAGCTACGAAGCAGGCGCGCCACTCCGGTGAGGTTTTCGGCCGTGATCGGGTTCTTCTTGTGCGGCATCGCGCTTGATCCCTTTTGCCCTTTGGCAAAAGCCTCAACCGCTTCACCAAGCTCATTTCGCTGGAGATGTCTCATCTCGACAGCCAAACGTTCGATTCCACCACCCAGAAGCGCCAACGCCGAAAAGACTTCGGCATAACGATCGCGTGGAATCACCTGTGTCGCGATCGTCTCGGGCTTAAGCCCCAATTTCGCGCACACATCGCGTTCGATTTCAAAACCTTGAGTCGAATACGTTCCAACCGCTCCCGAAAGCTTTCCGATTGAGATGTTCTCAAGCGCACGCGCAAGACGTGTATCATGTCGCTGAAACTCGCTCCAAAAGCCCGCAAGCTTCATCCCAAACGTCGTGGGTTCGGCATGCATCCCGTGGGTACGACCCGCACAAAGCGTCGCCGCCTCTTCGCGCGCGCGTTTTTGCAAGCCGGCGATGAGCTTGTGAAGCGACGTTCGCAAAACCGTCAGCGCTTCCATCGTCTGAAGACTCAAGGCCGTATCCAGAACATCGCTGGAAGTCAGGCCGTAGTGAATCCATCGGCCATGCTCACCGACATTTTCGGCGACACAGGAAACAAACGCGATCACGTCATGTCTGGTGGTCTTTTCGATTTCTTCGATGCGAGCGACATCGAAACGACCTTTTTCGCGAATTGCCTTGGCCGCCTCCGCAGGGATCAAGCCGTGCGCGGCCTGAACTTCCGCGACCGTCGTCTCCACTTTCAACATCCAATCGAAACGACGTTCTGGCTTAAAGACGTTGCCCATCTCGGGGCGCGTGTAGCGAGCAATCACGGCGAAATCTCACTTTCTGGTTTCATGTAGCCTTGCACTTTGTATTTCAATTTCTGGACGCGACTGGCGTGAACACGCGCCGCCGGGTCCCAATCCATGCGAAGACCTTCGAGTTCCTTGATCCAGTCGTTTTCGCAAAGCTCCAGGCCAACAAGACCAACCCCTCGCCAAACCTCCGGTCCGGCAAAACACATGTTGCGCACGACCGACTTCGGCGGCTTGGAGTCGTGAGAATAAAGAATCTGAGGCATACGAATTGAAGCTTCACTAAGTCCAATCGGCGATGGCGTGACCCATTCGATCTCACATCCCGGGAGACGCTCCGCCAACTGCTGCTTGGCAAGCATCCGCTGCTCATCGCGGTACACGTGGTCCGCGCGGGACCAATACGGAAGCCGCATCCAAACATCGTAAACCAAGATCTCTTCGGTTTTTTCCACCAAATCCAGGGCCATCACATTGTCATGAGTCCAAGGACGCTCAAGCGAGCCAACAAACACAAGATGCGACGGCATTTCGGGTGGCTTTCGAAGCCCAGTAGGAGCCGCTTTCGACTTTAAGCCGCTAACGACCAAGCGACTTCTCCACCAGCCCATCAAGGGCTCAAGAATACTTGGCTGAGAAAGCAAGGTCGAAACCGAGACCTTGGCATTCACGAACTCTGTACGCTGCGACTCCTCAAGTGAAAGCAACCACACCGCCGATCGTGTGCGCTCTTGCAAAACCTTGCCGTCGACGGTGCGAAGTTCGATACGATCCATGCGTCCATCGCGAATTCGAATATCCAAAATCTGATCGACATCCAAGATCCGAACACCCGACGCCAGTGCATTCTTACGCCGAAAGGCCGCCAGCTCCGAAACATTCAAGAGTGGGCGAACTCCGCGCTGCCAACCGATCTCAGGCTCTGCTGGTCCCGCCGAATCAAGAAACGCCTCACGACGCTTAAGTCTCGAAGCCAGCAGGCTTCGACTAAGCGCCTTGACCCAAACACGATCGAGTCCATAACGGTTCGAAAGATGAGCACTGCCGACTTCCGTGCGCGGACCAGCCAGCGCGACCGGACCACTCTTAAGCCAAAGCGAACCCGTCGCTTCTCCATCCTCAAAGGCCTTGGCACTATCCGAGTAAGAGGCAAACGGACCGAAGCGATCTTCCAACTCCAGATATTTGTTTAAAGGACCGCCATCGAGTTCTAGAACGACCGTTTTCCAACCTTTTTTCGCCAAAGACGCCGCAAGCTCAAAGCCGCGTGTATCAGTTGAAACTAAAATCACATCCGCAACTTGCATCGAGGCTGATTCCATTAGCCCTTCCCCTCTTCCATGGTTCGAAGCCGTGAGAACATCCCTCTCACCAAAACTTGCTCCACCTGGTGCACGAAAAACTCCGCCGCGGCCACACTCTCCAAAACCGCACCACGAGATTCAACGCGTGTTTGTTTCACAATTGGTCCCGCATCGACTTCCGGTTCAACGACATGAATCGTCGCCCCGAGCGGCGCTTTGGCCATGGCCGCTCGCTCGATGCTACGCAACCCCGGAAAACTTGGCAGAAGCGACGGATGAAGATTCCAAACGCGTCCACTCCAGCGCTCCAAAAAATCAGCCGGAACAATGCGCATGAAACCCAATAAAAAAATCGCGTCGATGCGAGCGGCACGCAGAGCTCTATCCAAAGCCACCCAGTCGATCTTTTGTTTGCCGCTACCAGTGGTCGGATGATCTATCTTCGGCATCACGAGAGTGGGAATCCCGGCGCGCCTCGCCTTTGCCAGTCCAGGCGCAGATTCATCCGATGAGACAACCAAAGAGATCGTCGGACCAGTTTCGCGACACTCTTCGATTGCGGCAGCGAGATTGGAGCCTCTTCCAGAAATGAAGACGCACCAACGAATCATCAGTACACCACCCGCGATTCCGCTGCGGACGGCTCATGAAGCGCCTTGGATCCCTGCTGGAGGTCGACACGTCCAAGCGCCATCGCAAGATGATCATGCGCCCGAACGATCTTCTCGACTTCCGCCACGTGTTTTGGACTGCAAACCAGAGCCATGCCCACACCGCAGTTCAGCGTCTTCAGCATTTCTTCTCGCGTCAGTCGCGAGCGCTCTTGAACCTCGATGAAGGTGTCCGGCCATGCCCAGTCGACAAGCTTCACCTCGGAGCCACGGGGCAGAACACGCGGCAAGTTCTCCATGCCGCCACCGGTGATATGAGCCGCCGCTTTGACAAGACCCTTTTTCTTCAGCTCCAAAACCAGGTTCACATAAAGTGCCGTCGGTACCAAAAGCTGATCGACCCACTTGTCGAGATCGCTCTCAAATAGCTTTCGCAAAAGTGAAAATCCGTTTGAGTGAAATCCGGAACTCGAAACACCCACGATCTGATCGCCGACCTCCACCCGCGAAGGCCCAAGCATGTCTTCTTCGTCGACAACGCCAACCGCGAATCCAGCAGCGTCGAAATCGCCGGGCTTGTACACGCCAGGCATTTCCGCCGTCTCGCCGCCGATAAGCGCGCAGTTCACAAACTCGCAAGCTCGGCGCACGCCATGAAGAAACTCTTTAGCTGCCTGAGGCTCAAGCTTGCTGGTCGCGTAGTAATCCAAAAAGAAAAGAGGTTCGGCACCCGAGCAAACAAGGTCGTTCACGCACATCGCGACCAAGTCTTGCGCAACCTCGCCGTAGCGCCGAGCATGACTCGCGAGCAGGATCTTCGTCCCGATCCCATCGGTCGCCGCCACCAAACACGGTTTTTTCATGTGAGAGAATTGAGCGCGGAAAACCGCTGCGAAGCCACCGATTCCAGAAACCACCTGGTCGGCACGAGGGGCTGGCTTCTTTTGGCTTCCACCATCTTTGCCCGCACCTTCGGATTCAATCAACCAATCGACCAGCTGATCGCCAGCCTCCACATCGACTCCGGAGTCGCGATAGGAAATCTTCGACATGAGTGAAACCTCGCCGCCACATAGGACCAAACCGAGGGCAAAGAATCAACCCAAGAAGCACGCAAGCCACCCGAAGAGACAAAGATTCCACAGTCCAACCGACAGTCCAACCGACTGCCAGATCCACTGTCTAACTTCTCGACATTCCGATCGAGACCGCTTCGGCTCTGCCTGCGCTTGTACCTGCGCTCTTGCCTAGGGGGATTTTGCTCGGTACCCTATTAGAGAGTTCACTCTTTGACGCTATGCAAAAGGAGCTTGCGTGCTTACCCAAAACTGCGGCCCAGGCCCTCGCCCAAGCCTTCTAAAACAGGCCATTTCCGGCGCCGTTCTCGCAAGCCTCCTCCTTCTGACTCCCAACCTCGCGACCGCTCAGCAAACGCTTGTCACAAGTAACGAATCCAGCTCAGCAACCACTCGCCTCAATCTTCCTCCTGGGGTTTTAGTCGCCCAAGCCGATGACTCCTATGATCCGTTTGCCGATTATTCGGAATTCGAAGAATCCGTCGAAGAAGAAGAGGATTTGAACTTCTTCCGAAACGGACGACTTCTTACAGTGGGCTTCATCGGCGGAGCCCGTGGCTGGACCCAAACGCTCTCTCAGATCTACTCGACGAATATGGCGTTTGGCCTCTTCCTCTGCTACTTTTTCGATTTGCGATTTGCTCTGCAGTTCGGCTTTCTCACGAGCGATCACCTTTTAAGTGTTGCCGGCGGCAGCTACACGCCCATTCGCGGCAACGTGAACGTCACCGACATCGGTGCGAACCTCAAATACTATTTCAACACGCAGAACGTGACACGCGGACTTGCGGATCTGAATCCCTACATTCTAGGTGGTTTCTCGCAGATGTATCGCACGATCACTGTCTCCGGAAATGACAACTTCGCCAAAGATGCCGCGTTCGCGTTCAACGTCGGAGCAGGCATCGAAGTCCCTATGATGCGAAACAAACTCTTCTTCGGTCTTCAGGGCATGTTCCAATACGCCATGTTCACCGATGAAGCGAAAATCATCCTCGACGAAAACGACCAGTCGACCGGAGTTTCACCCGTCGGCGATAGCTTCACCGTTCTAGGTGTCTTGGGCGTTAACTTTTAGTATCGCTACGGCTTCAATTACGCTGGGCTATCGTCTAGTAGTTGGCGTTTGGCGTTTCAGTGTGATGCAAATGGGCCGGATTTTATCAAGAGCCGCCGCCTCATCGCCGATACAAGAATCAGAGTGATAACAAGTATTTCGGCGAAACAACTCGCCCGAAAACCGACTCTGTTTCCGATCGTACTTCCTCACGGAATGTCGTGCGCCATGCTTTGTCTTGCGATCATCGGCGCACTTACGCTAGCGACGCTCACTCCAGAACTTGCACAAGCCGCATGGCTACGTTCGGAAGATGCGCCTTTGCATATTCGCCGTCACGACCGCGTGATTCAAGTCGCGCCAATTTCCCAAGGCGGAACGTTTCGCATCAATGGCGTTTTAGAAATCAAGATCAACACAGATCAAGGACGCGCCCTTGTTTCACGCTACAAGTTCCCGATCAGCGACGAGCTGGAAGACGTAAAAATTCACTCAGCCGAATTTTTCGAACCAGGCCTCGGTAATACGCCAAGCCTGTCAAAAGCGGTCGCCGCCGATGGTATCTTTCTTGAGCCGGTGGACGACAAGTCCACCGTGCGACCGTTGAACCCATTTGACCCAGCTCGCAACTGGATCATTCGCTTTGGCGACCTCAAGGTCGGCTCCATCTTGCGAATCACCTACGAGATCTCGAACCGACAATCACGCATCATGGGCCTCTTTTCACGCGCCTTCACATGGGGAACGGAGTATCCGGAACTCAGCGGCTCGATCTCGGTTGAGTCCAAAGAGCCCATCTTCATCGATGCTTCGCGATCCGCTCGCGAAAGAAACAACCCTCTCTTGGCCTTCACTCAAGGCAAACTTCCCGACGGTCAGTTTCTCTATAAGATCGAACTCAAGGCACCGGTCTATCGCAAATTCGATGGCGAACAAGGCGGAGCCATCAGCACTCTTCAAATTCCACGCGTTCAAATCTCCAATCAATCGTCTTGGGTGGGCGTTTTGGACGTCTTGGTTCCCAAATTTCAACCACCTCTGAACGACCCGATGCCTTCCGAACTCGGTTTCATCGTCGATGCGGCCAAAGCCATTCCGACTATAGACGAACGAATCAATCTCGTGGTCGAACGCATTCAGCAAATCGTGCGTTACACAGGCGAATGGTCGCGCGCCGAAGGCGGCCTTACACCGCAGAGTCTTTCCGACATGATTCGCTTAAAACGAGCCGACTCAAAAGACTATGCCTACATGACGTCCGTCGCCCTGAGAGCCGCAGGTGTCCAAGCCGACGTGGCACTTGTTTGGAAACAAAATCCGACCGAACGACTTTTCATCGAAGAAATGCCCACCACCCCTTCACTTGAGTCCTTCAATCACGCCGTCGTGCGCGTATTAGACCAAGGAAAAACACGCTTCTTCGATCCCACGATCCCGGTCGTTTACACGGAAGGGCCACTTAGCGAAATTCAAGGCGCCTGGGCTTTGACGCTGACTCGCACCGGATCAAACTTCGAACGGGTTCCGATTGAGTCTCCGATTTCGACATCGGTTCGCATCACGCAAACATTCGACGTCCGACCCGACACCAGTGTCGCCGCTTCGGGCCGCGTGCAAGTTGAAGGACCAATGGCCGCGGAACTCAAAATTCTCGCCATCACACAGGGCCAGCAACAGGTTGAACCCTACATTCGTTCACTCTTTGGACTGGCTGCAAAAGCTCCGCAGATCACACCGCTGATGCAAATCGACAATCGCGATCGTCGAGGACGCCATTTCGATATCAACTTCTCGTTTGTTGGAACCGGCCTTGTCGGAATCCGTGGCGAACACCGCGACGTCGACTTAAGTGTACCCGGCATCGTCGGCCTACCATCGCTTGCAACGGGAGCACGCGCCACCGACCTTATCATGTCAAAGAACCTCAACCTCGATATCGAGACACGATTCAGAAACTCCGCCGTCTCCGACGAAACTCAAACTTCTTGCATCTCTCTGACTTCATTTGCTTCGGTGATTCGCGAGACCCGTGAAACACCCGACGGATTCCTGGTGGCGGAAAACATCCGCTTCAAGCAAGATCGAATCCCCGCTAACTCCATTCAAACAAAAGTCTTCAAAGATGAACTCGCTTCGTATCTCGGCTGCATCGCGCGCTCCAAAGTCGCAATCGGCCCTCGACCCGCGTACGAAGATCCTATGTTCTCCCTGGCGCCCGACGAAGCGGCATCGCTAAAAAAACCGATTTCTCTTTTTAACCTGCAAGACATCAAAACTCTCGGCATGGTGGATTCGCGGCCGCTAAATCCCGTCATCCAGATGAAGATCTTCCTTTCTATGCGGGACATGATTCGAAGAGGCCTCACTTCTCCGCAGATTCGCTTGGAGTACGTCGATGCCCTCGTCACCAGTGGCCTTGCCGCCGAGGGCCGGTATCTTCCGCTGCACCTCAAAGAAGCCGGAAAGCTCTTTGTGAGCATTGGAAAAGACATGATGAAAAATCCGCGCTATCACCGTGTTCACGCGCGCATGCTACTTGCCGACGGCCGCCCCAAAGAGGCTTTGGTCGCAATTCAAAATGCGATGTCGCTAGAAAAAGATGTCGCTAGCGACCTCATCATGATGGCCGAAATCCACCAAGCTCTTGGCAATAAAGCGCAAGTCGAAAGCAGCCTTAGCCGTGCCGCAAACATCCGCGGACCACGTGTGACAAAAGTCTCGGCGTTGGAACGCTTGGCAAACTTCTATCTCAGCACGAAAAACAGTGCCGAATTCACGAAAACCTACAGTCGAGCGCTTTACGAAGCACCCAAAAACCCGTGGCTCTTTGGCGGGTTAGCCTGGGGACTCATTCAGTTTCGACAATATGATCTCGCGATTCAAAACGCGCGACGCGCCTCGCAGATCTCCAAAGCTCCCGAATTCGATCAAACGCTGGCTCTCGCGCTGGTTAAAAAAGCTGAAACCTTGTATTTCGCCGCACCTGGAGTCGCGACAACCGACCCAGGCTCGCTTTCAAGCGCCGAGGCTCTCGCAATTGAATGTTTAAGATACTCGCGCGATCATGCTCTGGCTTTCCGAATTGCTGGACATGCGAGTTTTTTAAAAGCGATGGCCGGCGACTACGCAAGCCTGATCGCCACACAAAGCTATCTCGCCAAAGCGATCGAACTCGGCATGAACGACGCTTGGACCGTGGAGCGCTATCAAGCGGCTAGTCAGGCGCTTTCCACCGGTGCATCGATCGCGTCAATTTGGAATGCCTACGAGGCTTCTCGCCGAACACGCGTGCCTGCTCAATCGATTGGCCAGTCAACTGGCCAGTCGTCCCCCCAGCAGGCACCAAGACCAAAAGCTCCGGTTACCGCCCCAAAAAAATAACTTCGGCAAACGACGCCAATAGCGATGTCATCACGCACATGACGATGATACTCGGAATTAAAAAGCGAATCGCGAAACGCCAGTGAGAATAAAGCGTCTGTGTCACAAGCGAGTCGTCATTTACGAACTCGTGAATAGCAGGCGCTGCCTTCAGCTTTTTCGAAAGCGCCAAACAAAAGGCCAAAACTCCAAGCGGCAAAAGCCCGTTTACCACCACCGAATCCCAGAACAAAAAGAGCGACCGACCGTTGACGGTCACATCGTCGAGCACGCTAGACGAGAGCGCCGGAATCACCGCGCATACCACTGTCGCCGTTCCAACCACCCAGGCCGCCTTCTCACGCGACACTTTCAAAGCCTCGGTCACATTGGCGACCAGTGCCTCCAAGAGGCCGATCGAGGCACCTAGTGCGCCTAGGTAAAGGCAAACGAAAAACGCCACTCCAAAAAACCAACCACTTTCAATTCCCTGCAAAAGCCTTGGCAGGGCACGAAACAACATCTCAGGCCCGGAACTTCCCAAGCTCATGCCGATAATCGTCGGGAAAATCAAAAGACCGGCGAAAAGCGAGATGACCGTATCAAGTGTCGCTACACGAAACCCGGCACTTGGGATATGGGCCTCCGGCTTTAAGTAAGAACCAAATGCGATCATGGTACCCATGCCTACTGAGAGCGAAAAAAACGCATGCCCCAGAGCATGAAGTGGCGAGTGCCAGTTAAGCTTCGTGAAGTCCGGATAAAACTGAAAACGAAGAGCTTCCGTCGCCTGCCCCGTTGCCAAGGATTTCACAACCAAGATTCCCAAGAGAACGACAAAGACCGGCATGATATTACCGACCCACTTTTCGATCCCCTCTTGGACGCCCTTAACGACGATCACAAGCGATATCAAAATATGAACACTCGCCAAAGCCAACTGCAGGAGCCCACTGTCTTTTAAAACCCGCATGCTGGAATCAATGTTCTCGCCTGACGACAAGATCCCACCGAACGCGAACTGCATAAGAAAATGCAAAACCCACCCGCTTACAACAGCGTAATAGGCCAAGACCAAGAGACAGCTAAGCGCCGCAAAACCTCCAGCCCCAAATGTTCCCGGCTCGCTCTCGCCAATCTCGTCATCGTTTTCCAAGCGACGAAAGGCCGCGACTGATCCGCGACGAGCGATTTTCCCTAGCATAAGCTCGCCGATCAAGATCGGCAGTCCCACGATCAAGACAAAGCCAACATAAAGCAGAACAAAAGCGCCGCCGCCATTTTCAACGGTCACGAAGGGAAATCGCCAAAGGTTCCCAAGCCCCAAGGCCGAACCAACGGCCGCGAGATAAAAACCAAATCGGGTTCCCCAAAGCGTATCCCGTCTTCCAGGCATTAGTCATCGCCTCCGCCTGAGCGACGACCTGATCCCATACAGAAGATGCGAATCGGAACTCCTTGAAGCCCCCACTGCTCCTGAATACGTTTTGCCAGAAACCGCCGATACGCTTTATCAACGCCATCGGGGTGATTTGCAAAAGCGATGAATGCTGGCGGACGTTGGTGAGTCTGAGTGAGATAGTAGAACTTCACGTTCGTCGTGCCCCAAACAGGCGCTGGCGCCTGACGAATCACATTGGTGAAGAAATCATTGAGTTCACTCGTGGAAATGCGAA
The DNA here is from genome assembly GCA_963170185.1 of Bdellovibrionota bacterium. GTDB lineage: Bacteria > Bdellovibrionota > Bdellovibrionia > Bdellovibrionales > JAMPXM01. The sequence goes on along the minus strand of CAUJGS010000003.1, from coordinate 51,744 downwards.
TCGCCAGCTTTTCTTCCATATCCGCGATCATTTCAAAAAGCTCTCTCAACCCACGACCCGTTTTTGCCGACGTGTAAACGACGGGCACATCGCGGAAGAAGTGAAACTCCGACTCGATACGCGATTGAAACCACTTGCGGTACTGCGGAATTTCGCGTTCCGCCACGTCCGACTTATTGGCCACCACAATCACAGCCTTGTGAGACTCAAGACAGCTTTCCAAGATTTTGGCGTCTTGGTCGGTAGGTCCGATATTGCCGTCGACGACTAATAAAATCAGGTCCGCACGATGAATCGCGTCTTGTGATTTAAATGCCGCGATGATCTCAATATCCTCTTCGCGCTTGGAACTGCGACGAAGTCCGGCGGTATCGACCAGAACAAACTTTCGCCCCTCGTACACAAGCTCCGTGTCGACCGAATCAACCGTTGTGCCGGCGACCGGAGAAACCAAGAGGCGATTTTCCCCTAGCAGGCTGTTGCAAAGCGAGCTCTTGCCGACATTGGGCTTTCCGACCATCGCAAGCTTGAGTCCGTCGCGAACCGTGTTCTCGGTCTTCTTAACCTGCGACACGATCCATTCGAGAACTTCATCCAATCCCAATCGCATCTCAAAGCTGGTGGCGACCACATCGACGCCAAACTCATAAAATTCGGCTTTTGCCAGCTCCAAGTCGTGACTGCGATCGACCTTGTTCACCACCAAGAGAAATGGTTTACCCGTTTCTTTGGCGATACGAATAATATCGCGGTCCTCCGGCAGAAGCCCGGCACGACCATCCATCACGACGATGAGATGGTCCACACTCGCCAAGAAATCGACGACCTGCTCACGAATGAGCTGCGAAAACAGGTCCGAGGCTTCGGTAAGACCACCGGTGTCGATCACATCAAACTTCACGCCCCAAACTTCTCCGGGCTCGATCAGAATGTCGCGCGTGACACCTGGCTGATTTTTCACCACGGCCTTACGCGAGTCCGTGAGGAAGTTAAACAGCGTCGACTTACCGACGTTTGGACGACCAATGATCGCGACCCGCGAAGTCGGACGATAACTTTGAAAGAGCGATTCACTCTTTGACGACGACATAACCCAGCTCCTTCAAAATCCGCTTGTTCTTCGTCCAACCCTCTCGAACATCCACATGCAGATCGAGATAGACTCGCGAGCCAAGGATCTTTTCGATCGACTTCCTCGCATCGCTGCCGATTTTCTTTAAGTTTGCACCTTTAGCGCCGATCACAATACCCTTGTGCGCCGGCTTCTCAACTATGATCTCGCAGTAGATCTTCGTCACGTCCGAATCAGCTTCGGAGGACTCGTTGGGATCAATATACTTTGTCACACGCACCGCCAGTCCGTAGGGGATCTCCTGGCGCGTGTGATGAAAACAAGCTTCTCGCACGAACTCGGCCGCTAGTTTTCGCATGGTTTCGGTCGTCAAAAGCTCTTCGTCAAACAAAGGCCCTTCAGCCTCAGGCATCAGCGGCACGAGTCTGCCGACAACCTCTTGCCCGGCCTCTTTCGACTTTTTCAGCGCGGACACCGCAACAAACTCGATCTTATCTTCCAAAAGCGCCGGCCACGATTTCGGCAATCGGTCGCCTTTTAAAAGATCCGACTTGTTGATGATCACTTGAAAGGGCTTTCCCGAAGACTTGGCGACGCTCAGAAGCTTTCTTGCCGAGTCCTCTTCCGTATCGGCCGCTAGTACAACTAAAACGGCGTCCGCCTTGTTAATGACGTCGACGATCTCCTCTTTCAGAAACGAATTGATACCAGAAGTACTTTCAATCGTGCCGGGCGCATCGACAAAGACGATTTGCGCATTGGAATCCGACCAGATCCCATGGACACGCGAACGCGTCGTCTGAGGTTTTTCAGAAACAATAGAAATCTGCTCGCCCAAGAGCGCGTTTAGCAGCGTGCTTTTTCCCGCGTTGGGTTCACCGAGCAAAGCGACGAATCCCGCGCGATAGTTCTTTTTTGCCGTCATGACGGACCACTTTTCTGTGTTTGGACTTCCTGCAAGGCCACTTTCGCCGCTTCTTGTTCGGCCGCTTTTTTACTCCGCCCCTCGCCAGTTCCGAGTTCTTGGTCGCCAATTTTTACCGTGACGCGAAAGCCTCTAGCGTGAGCCGGGCCGAACTCGCCCACCAGCAGATAGCTCGGAGCAGCCCCGTACTTAAGATGGCAGTACTCTTGAAGTCGGGTTTTGTAGTCGCGCTCGAAATCGAGATTGGAAGTCTTAATCCCCTCGATCTCATCCTTAAACAAAACACCGATGACCCGATCGGCTTCCGTAAAGCCGGAATCCAAAAACACCGCACCGATAAGCGCCTCAAGGCCACAAGCAAGAATCCTTGGCTTGGTGGCGCCACCGGTTTTGATTTCGCCCTTCCCAAGTTTGAGCATCTCATCAAGCTTCAAACGCTTGGCTATGCTCGCCAGTCGTTCTTCGTTCACCAGACTCGCACGACGCTTGGATAAGGTGCCTTCGGGATCAAATGGGAACTCACGCATAAGCCTTGCCGAAAGGCTCGCGCTTAAAACCGCGTCACCCAAGAACTCCAGGCGTTCATTGTCGTCTGGAAGCAGCATATCTTCTTGCGATTCGCCAGCCGTCACCACTGGGGTTCCCAACACCAGGGTCGCCGGAGGTGCGGTCGATGCCTCGGCCGCCTTACGCTCGTTGGAGTACGACTTATGCGTCATCGCAAGCTCCAACCAATGCGAACTTCTAAAGTGATAGATTTCGTTCAACCGAAGCTGATCTGTTTGTGTGCCGGAATCGTTTGACGTCATACCAAAACCCGTCCTTCGATCCATCCATCCAAACGACCATTCTTCGGTTCCACGAAATCCATCAGCTGCAATTGCACTTCAAAACCTGCTTGCAAGCCTGCTCCTTTAAGGCGAACTGGCCAGTAGTCGCGTGTCAACGCCTGATACTGCGGCTCTTCACCCTCTGAATTCTTCACCGATTTCAAAATTAAACCCGATCGATTTTCACCGATCACCTTAAGTGCTTGTTCACGATAGCGAGCACTTGAGAGCTGACGAATGAACGCCGCACGACTCTGCCGGACCTGAACCGGTACTTTGCCCTCAAGGGCCAGGGCCTTAGTGCCCGGACGTTCGCTATAGGGAAAAACATGGATGCGTGTCCAGAAGCTGCGACGAAGACGCTCGTAGGTTTCCTGAAACTCCTCGTCGGTTTCCCCAGGAAACCCGACAATGAGATCCAATCCAATAAAGGCCTTCGGCAGCTTCGCTTCGATTCGCGAAAAAACACTCTCGACGTCGTCAGCCGTGTAACGTCGACGCATGCGATTCAGTGTCGCCGTGCATGCGCTTTGGATCGAAAGATGAAAATGCGGACACATTCGTGAATCGCTGTACATTTCGAGCAGACGATCAGAGAGCTCAACCGGTTCAAGACTTGAAACGCGAAGACGAGGAATTCTCGTCTGTTTCAAAAGCGCCTCTATCAAGTCATCCAATCCGCGAGCCGTTCCCGTCGAGACATCCTCGTAATCCGCAATGTGGACACCGGTAACGACGATTTCACTAGCGCCCGCCGCGTGCAGCTCGGTAGCTCGGCGCACGAGGTTTTCAATCGAAATGCTGCGCGACTTTCCCCTGGCAAACGGGATCACGCAGTAGGTGCAAAAGCTATTGCAGCCGTCTTGCACCTTGAGAAACGCCCGTGTGTGATCGGCCTCAAAGCCGCCACCCTCTTCTAGTTCATCTTTTCTAAAGATATTCGAACGAAACACCTTTGAATCAAGTTTTCCGGCCAAATGCTTTTGAACAAGGTTTTCGATATCGCCTTTGTGCGAATTCGCGATCACAAGATCAGCGCCTTTAAGCGTATCAAAAATGCCGCCGTCGACCTGCGCACCACACCCCGTTACAACGACCATCGAATCCGGCTCTCGCGCCTTCAACTGTCGCACTCTTCGAGCCGCCTCGCGCGAAGCCTCTTGCGTGACCGCACACGTGTTCAAGACATGCACCTTCACGCCTTGTTTGCCGTTTTGTGACGCATCCCCGGATGACGGAAGACGAGCTTGCAAAAGCCCGGTGTCATAGGTGTTCACCTTGCAACCCCAGGTGTGCATGACAAAGTCGAGCTGAGACTCCTGATTCAAGGAATCACTCACGGAATCCATCCCCCACCAACAAGCTGCGAATCGCGGTAAAACACCGCGGCCTGACCAGGTGTCACCGCACGCACCGGTTCTTCGAACTCGACCTCTAAGTTTCCGTCTTCACGCTTTAGCACACGCCCATAGGCACCTTTGTGCGCGTAGCGAATCTTCACCTTCAAACGCTCACCGGGCTCGAAGGCTCCTAAGAATCGTGGCTCACGTACCTGAACAGTCTTTGAAAAGAGATACGACTCGTCACCCACCCACACATCGCGAGTTTCGGGATCAATACGAAGAACAAAGAGTGGCGCTTCGCTTTCCGAACGGTCTTTGCGGGTCGCAAGACCAAGACCTTTGCGCTGACCGTAGGTAAAATGATGAATCCCTGCGTGTTCGCCCACGATCTCACCGGTCGGGTGTAATCGAATGTTTCCGCCAACTAGTTTATCGGCGGAGACCTGCGAGGCGATGAAATTCGAGTAACCCATGTTTCCGACAAAGCAGATACCGGTGGAGTCTTTCTTGCGCGCGACCACGAGTCCTTTTTCCTCGGCGATTTTTCTCACCTCGGCTTTGTTCAAGTGACCGATTGGGAACATCAATCGCGGCACAACCTCTGGATCGATCGTGAAGAGAAAATACGTTTGATCCTTCCAACTGTCGTCGGAAGTTACAATCGTTGGACGGCCGTCGATGCCAGGTTCGATTTTCGCGTAGTGCCCTGTCGCCAAGAAATCGCAGTCGAGCTCTTTCATGCGTGTGATCAAGTGGTCAAACTTCAAGAAGGTGTTGCAGTTCACGCAAGGAAGCGGTGTTTGCCCTTTGAGATAACCCTCGACAAACGGGTCGATAACGCTTGCTTTGAATTTCGCTTCGCAGTTTGCGACATAAAACGAAAAGCCAAATCGATCCGCAACCGACCGCGCATCGTCGACATCCAGACTCGAGCAGCAGGTGCCGTTGCCTTCTTCGATATCGCAAGACGTATAGTCCCACACTTGCATCGTGACGCCGACGACATCGTAACCTTGTTCGACCAACAGGGCCGCCGCGACCGATGAATCAACCCCGCCACTCATCGCAACCAGAACTCGGCGGCGACGCCCATCTGGCCCAATAGGAGAACGATCGACAAACCCCGTCACACCACACGTCCTTTCGTCGACGCATCCGCCGAGGATTCAGATGAGGATCCAGACTTCCAACCGCGAAGGTCCCGAAGGCGAGTTACGACTTTCTTTAAAATCTCAACGAAGCTATCGATCTCACCAACCGTGTTGCCCCATCCAACACCGACACGAAGCGAACACTGCGCCTCTTCACGCGTTAAGCCCATGGCAAGCAAAACTGGCGAAGGCTCTGGGCTCCCCGAACTACAAGCCGCCCCGGTGGAAACCTGAACGCCTTCCATGTCGAGGCTCATAAGCAGCGTCTCGCCGTCGGTTCCTGGGATCAACAAACTCGAAGTCGACCCCACACGTGGACTCTCGCCACCCGTGATCGAAACAGCCTCGATCTCCGCCAGCACACGTGCTTCAAAATGATCACGAAGCGACGCCATGTGCTTGGCCCGCTCGGGCACTTCACCCACACGCGTGCACATATAACCCAGCGAAGCGATCGCAAGCGTGTTCTCGGTTCCGCCGCGACGATGTCGCTCTTGCGCCCCGCCGAAGATCAATGGCTGAAACGGCGACGAGCGTTTTACGAAAAGAACCGCGGCTCCGCGAACAGCGTAAAACTTGTGACCGGCAAACGACGCGTAGTCGACGCCAAGATCACGCAGATCAACCGGCATTTTCCCTAGAGCCTGCACCGCATCCGTGTGCATCAATGCATTTGCCGCGTGAGCGAGTTCCGCGATTTCTTTCACCGGTTGAACGACGCCGGTTTCGTTGTTCACGAGCATGCAACTGACCAACGCCGTCTCACCAGACCGAATACGCGCGCGAAAATCTTCGACACGCATCAAACCGGAACGATTGGCTGGCACGAACTCCACTTCGTACCCTTGCTCCGAAAGATGCTCCAACGTTCGCTTTACACTGGGGTGTTCAAGCGAACTCGCAAGCACGTGACGGCGCTTGTCGCCCGACGCCTTTAACGCCGAAAGCGCACCGACCAACGCCGTGTTGTTGGACTCGCTTCCGCACGACGTGAAAATGACTTCCAACGGATTTGCACCGATCATCCGTGCAACGCTCGCGCGTGCATCGCGCAAACGCGCTTTCGGCCCGCGACCGGCCTGATGAATCGAACTCGGATTTCCCCAGTCCAAGGCCCACGCCGAAAGTCGAGCGATCACCTCCGGATCAAGCGGAGTTGTCGCATTGTGATCCAGATAGATAGCGGGCTTGGGACTTTGCGTTAAGTGGGCCATATTTCGACGGAAACTAGCACATTTTGGTGCCCCGACTCAAACCCGAACCTCATCCAAACGGAGGGCGGGTCCAGTTCCTTTTGAAAACCTCAATCGGATTAGTCAGATGGCCGATAAACAGACCAAGGTGAATATGATTTCCAGCCAATCTTGGCGCGATCACTTCAAGGTCGATCAGAGTGTTCTAGAGGCGTTTTGGGAGGAATTCTCTCAGAATTCGCCTTTGCGCGCGTCTGAAATGAACCCTTCCGACGCTGGAAGCTCGATCGAGTTTGTTCTCTGGTGCATCCAACAGGGGCACTTCACCGAAGAGGCGTTTGTTCAGTGGCAATCAGAAGCCTTTGAAATCCCGGTGGTGCGCCAAGCTTATTTCGAAGCACCGATCGACACGATGTTCTGGGATCGCGTGAAAGAAATTCACCCTTGGAACGCGACGTGCGTGCCTCTTGCCGAGTGGGACGATGTCCTCTTGGTCGCTGTCGTGAATCCATCGGCGCAGGAACTCTCTCTCTCGAAACGTCACCGCGTCGTGCTCGCCGCACCTTCGCGCTTGCGCGACTACTTCGAACGTGTCGATCAAGCGACGGCCTCAAAACCTGTCATCGCAGCTGCACCGGCCGCTACGCCCGAGGAGAAGCCGAAGTTCGAGATGCCTGCGACGCCCAAAGCGGCCGCAAGCCTCGACGATAGCGGCGATCCGTTTGCGGCTCTTAGTCGCGAACTTGGCCTGTTAAACAATCAAGACGCAGAAACAAGCGACGGCCATGCTTCGACGGAAGCCGCATCGGACTCTTCGGCAAACGAAGCGCCGGAAGGCTTGGTATTACCCGACGGGCTAATCATGCCAGAAGGTTTGAATTTCGGAGATCTTGGCAAAGCCGCAGCGGATGAAGCAGCTGGTCTCGTGGCTTCAGCTCAGGCCGAGGCCGGCGATGATACACCCGCCGACGACTCGGTGAATTTCGATCTCAATGGCGCAGCCGGAGCCCCCGAGGGTTTTACCATTCCGTCGCCTTCCGCGAAGGCAAATCAAGATGAGACCGACACCAATGCGGCGGCCGATGGCGGAACGCTTGTTCACAATTTTGAAACCGGCACGGACGAAGTTGTCGCCAAAGCCAAGCTCAACGACGATTCACTGCTTCAGCCAAAGCCGGCTTCTCCACCGCCGCTCAATCTGAACGTCGAACCAGATCCCGTTGCAGCAGCTGCCGATGCGCCGGTCGCTATAACGACACACGCAGCGACCGCACCCGTAGCAACAACACCTGCAGACGCGGCAGCTGTAAACGCAGCCGCGTCGACAACTCCGCCCGACGTGGCCGCCGCACTTGATAGCGACGACCCGCTGGCGGCACTCGTCATGGCGGCATCTGGCGCTATGAACGAAGTTCAACCAGAAGCACCCGCTTCCGACGTGGCGCCTGCGAAGACTGGCAAGAACTCTGGTATTCCGGATCTTCCCTTTTCGATTCCTCGACACGATCCGGAAGATTCGGCAAAAGAATCAACACGAGACTCAGCTAAGACACCTTCGGCGCCAAAACCGCTTGCGATGGAAACAAAAACTCCTGAGCCGCCTACGACAGAGCCCGTCGCTCCAGTATCCCCAGCGGCAGCTCCAAAAACTGGACGAATCCGTAAGCCCCTCTTTGCTCCAGTCGACGATGCGGCAACGCAGGCGATCTCACAACCTACAAAACCTCCGGCGCCCACGACTCCGCCCAAAACCGGAACCGGTTCCGCGTTTGAGCCACGTTCATCGAAGGGTGCAGGCTTTGAAGCCACTCAGGCTGTCAGCATCCAGAACAACACTCCTCAACACGACGCCGGCCAAGACACACAAGTCGGCGGCAAAACCGGAACTTTCGCCGGCACTCAGACAAGAAGCCGTCGTCTTGAAAACACACCGGTTACATCGATGCTCGGAACTGGCCAAGCTGGCGTTCACCAAGAGCGCCCCGAAGCACCAGGTGGAAATCCGACTTATCTCAACAAGTCGATTGCCATCGGAAAACTTGACCCGATTCACCTCGATCAGTGTCGCTCGATCGACGAAGCCGGCGCTCAGGCGATCCTACAGGCTTGCAATATCTATGAGTGCGCGATGATCTTGCTCTTCCGCGGCGGTGATCTTGTTCCTTGGAAATGGAACGATCTGTTTCTTTCGGTTCGCGGCGACAAGCCTGAGCCCATTGACCTTGTGGAACCTAGCATTTTTAAAGTCGTGTTCCGTACGGCAAAACCTTACCACGGCTATATCGTGACAAGCGAAGTGAACCAGAAGTTCTTTAATGAGTTCTATCGCGGTATGCTGCCAAAGCACGCGACCATCACCCCTTTGATGATCGATGGTCGTATGGGCGGTATGGTGCTTGGGTTCACAAACTCCAAGGTCGACTATCGTCAGAGCTTGCGCCTGATGGAGCGCCTGACCTTCGATCTTGCGCGCGTCTTCAAATCGCTTCGCGGCACGATGGCAAAAGCCGGCTAATTTTTCGCTGCCGCCAGTTTTTTACTGACCGACCAGGTCGGTTCGCCGGCAAATTCAAAGTGCCAAACACGAAACGGCTTCGCCCATAAAGCGCTATCCAATTGAAACCCGAACTCCTCAAGACGAGAAGCCCACTCCACAACGACAAAGCGACGTGAGTCGAGACTCGCCTCCGAAATCAGATCCCAAAAACCAATCGACTCTAATTCGTCGGCAGACTTAAGACGATCTAGATCAAAGTGGTCGATAGTTCCACGAGGGCCTTCGTATCGAGAGTGAATAGCAAACGACGGCGAGGCCGCATCTTGCGCCCCCAGCTGCTCGGCAAGAATCGTGGTGAACGTGGTTTTACCGGTGCCCATGGCCCCTTTTAGTAAAAGCAGCTTAGGTTTTCCTTCTAGGAGCTCTGGCGCCACCCAGCTCAAAACGGTGTCTCGAAGATCCGTAAGGCTCTTGGACATCATCTTAAGAGAGTTCTCTTTCAAGAAGGCTCGCGATCTCTTCCGCGTAGCGAGAGATCTCCTGACGATTTGGACCCTCGACGAGAACTCGGATCACAGGTTCCGTACCCGAGAAGCGAACAAATATACGTCCTTCTCCGCGAAGTTTCTTTTCGATTTCCGCGATACACTCTTTGTACCCTTTGATCGAATTCAAGTCTTCACGCCGACGCACGCGCGTATTCACAAGAACCTGCGGCATGTCGGTCATCTTCTCATTGAGCTTTGAAAGCGACTCACCCGTCGATTTCATGACCGCCAAGACATTGAGTCCCGCGATCACGCCATCTCCTGTCGTCGTGTGCTCGAGGAAAATGATGTGGCCAGATTGTTCACCACCAAGCACATACCCGTTGCGACGCATTTCTTCGACAACGTATTTGTCACCGACATCCGTTCGCACCACTTGAATACCATTTTCTCGCATCAGTTTATCGAGCGCGAAGTTGGACATCTGCGTCGCCACAACGGTGTTTTTAGGAAGACGCCCTTGCGATTTCAAATGAAGCGCGCAGACCGCGAGAATATGATCGCCATTGACCACATTCCCCTTGTCATCAACCATCACAACGCGATCGGCATCACCATCAAACGCGATCCCCACATCGGCGCGATACTGTTGAACAGCTTCCGCGACACGCGCCGGATACAGCGCACCAGCCTTGTCATTGATATTGAACCCATTGGGCTGGTTGCCCAAAACAATACATTCCGCGCCGAGCTCCGAAAAAATAGCGGGAGCGACCTTGTAGCTGGCTCCGTTGGCGCAATCGAGGACGATTCGAAGACCGTCGAGCGTGTATTCCAACGGGAAAGCGTTTTTCGCATAAACAATGTAACGTCCATCGGCATCATCGATGCGCTTGGACCGACCGATCGCTTGTGACTTCGCCAGCATCGAGTTTAAGTCGGCGTCAAACACCAGGCTTTCAATCTCACGCTCCATGGAGTCCGGGATCTTATAGCCGTCAAAACCGAAGATCTTGATCCCGTTGTCCATGTACGCGTTGTGGCTGGCGGAGATCACGATCCCCGCATCCGCTCGCATATTGCGTGTTAGAAAACCGATACCAGGTGTCGGAAGAGGACCTACTAGCTGCACATGGACCCCCATCGAGTTCAGACCCGATGTGAGAGCTAGTTCAACCATATAGCCAGAAATCCGAGTGTCTTTGCCGATCACGACTTTGGGCGCAGCATTGCGGCCCGGTTCACGCGTGAGAATATGCCCCATCGCCTGACCGACCTTCATCACGATATCGGGAGTCATCGGAAACTGATTGGCCGTCCCGCGAATTCCATCTGTTCCAAAGAGTCGGCGACCACGCGCTTCGCTCTTGGTTTCTGCTGCTGACTCGGCCTTCATCTTTTTGCTCATTTCGAATCGCTCACTTTGAACCCGATTTATCGGCTTGTTTCTTTTTCTGTGTTTTTAATGAATTTGCGCCATCTGACAAGCCGCCACCGTCGAACCCTTCCGAAGTTTCAACCGGCATTGGCTTTTCGACAGGGCTTAAAACAACCTCAAGAGCATCTGGCTCGATCGCCACGACCTTCACGCCAAACGGAACCTCGATGTTCTTCATCTGGATCACGGCGCGAACCTTGGTGTCTTTTTCACGCACTTCACTCTTCGTGAGATCAAATGTGACTGATCCCGGGCTATGGGCGAATTTTTTTAAAGCCGTGCGAGGACCTGAGACTTTCACCGAAACTTTTCGCTCGCCACGTTGAGTTTGCATGATCGTATTGGACGGAAGCAGGAATTCGACATCCATATCTTTGGTCAACATGAAGTCGCGACGACCCAGGATCGTCACCCACAGAATCAAAGTCACAAATAGCGAAACCAGCTTGTAGGAGCCGTTTTCGAGGATCATGTCCTTCCAGTTTGTGCTCTTCTTCAACATACCCATTATGCTGTCTGAGGTCTGAACCTCAGCCCCAATGCTTCATAAAGACGGCGACGCAACGACGCATGATCCAGATCGTGTACAAGCTGTCCACTCTCCACCACGCCCACACGATTGTTCTCTTCGCTGACGACGATCACGATCGCATCCGTCTCCTCGGTTAAGCCGATGGCCGCACGATGCCGAGTCCCCAGGTTCTTATCCAACGCCGGGTTCTTGGAAAGCGGCAAGAAACAGCCGGCCGCGAAGATGCGACCGTTTCTGATAATGACAGCCCCATCATGCAGAGGCGACGTCGGCAAAAACACCGAGTGCAGAATCTCAGCACTCACGCTGGAGTCCATCTCGGTTCCGACCTCGATAAAGTATTCGAGATTGATTTCTTTTTCGATCACGATCAAAGCGCCCATCTGCTTTTGCGCCAGACCCACGGCGCCCTTGGCGATCTCTTCGACGATGTGAGTTTCCTCGACATGCGAAGCTCCCGTAAAAAACGGATTGGAGCCGATGTGCGCGAGTGCGCGACGAATTTCACCTTGAAAGAGAATGACGACGATGAGGAAGAGGTTATTAAAGAACTTTTCCAGGATCCAATTGAAGGTGAAAAGCTCAAGCCAGATGCTCGCCAGATACGCGATGGCGAGAATGCCCAACCCCGAGAGCATTTGCACCGTGCCGGTGTGACGAATCAGTACCAACACCCGGTAGACCACAAGCCAAACAAGGGCCATATCGAGGAGATCGACGGCCCTTAGCTGGCTAAAGATAAAATGTAGGTTCTCCCAAAGTGCTTCCAAAAGTCTTCCAGGCTCGGCTGCCGATCACGTGTTGTTCAACCAAAAGTGGCGGTCTTCCCAAAACCGCCACCACGAGTCCTTAACTAGAAAGCTCGCGCCTTAGGCTGGAGCTGGCTTTCCAAACGGATTCGGCGTAGCCGCAGCATCTGCCGCCTCCGCCGCTTCTTTCTCCTCTTTTTCTTTTTGCTCTTTTGCCGCGAGATCAAGCTCAGCTTGGAGACCCGCTCCGCGATCGTTGCGATCACGTTTCAAGTCTTCCCACTTATCACCCTTGATCAAGCGGTCGACTTCCGCGCCATCAATCGTTTCAAGTTCGAGCAGAGCCTTTGCCATGCGATCAAGCGCATCGCGGTTGTCACGGAGGATCTGTTTCGCCTTCTCGTAGCCATTGTTGATGATGCGATAAACTTCCTTGTCGATCTCTTCCGCTTTTGCTTCCGAGTACTCGCGTGTTCCGCCCTGTTGCATACCTAGGAAGACCGGGCCTTCACGTTTTTCGTAGGCCAAAGGACCGAGGTTCGACATCCCCCACTCACATACCATACGGCGCGCGATATCTGTCGCACGTTCGATGTCGTTGCCCGCACCCGTCGTGTAGTCCGTGAAGACCAACTCCTCGGCTGCTCGGCCACCGAACAATACCGCGATTTCGCTTTCCGCCTGAGCTTTGGAGAAACTCAATCGGTCTTTTTCAGGAAGCATCATCGTAAGCCCCAACGCCATTCCGCGAGGGATGATCGTGACCTTGTGAATCGGATCCGTCTTCGGCAGCATCTTGCTGACAAGCGCATGACCCGCTTCATGGAAGGCCGTGTTCTCTTTTTCTTCGTCCGAGATCACCATCGACTTACGCTCGGCACCCATCATGACCTTGTCTCGCGCGTACTCGAAATCCGCCATCGTGAGTTTAGATTTCGAATTTCTTGCCGCATTGAGCGCCGCTTCGTTGACGAGGTTTTCGAGATCCGCACCGGCAAAGCCCGGCGTACCGCGCGCCACGCGATCAAGATCGACGTCACTTGCGATGGGAGTTTTGCGAGCATGCACGTCCAAAATCTTGCGGCGACCTGCCACATCTGGCTTGTTCACCACAACGCGACGATCGAATCGACCGGGGCGCAATAGGGCTGGATCTAGGACATCTGGACGGTTTGTCGCCGCGATCAGGATCACACCTTCGCTGGACTCAAAACCATCCATCTCGACAAGCATCTGATTGAGCGTTTGTTCACGTTCATCGTGCCCACCGCCCATGCCGGCACCGCGATGGCGGCCGACCGCATCGATCTCGTCGATGAAGATCAAGCATGGAGCATTGCGCTTCCCTTGCTCGAAGAGATCGCGGACACGCGATGCACCGACACCGACAAACATCTCGACAAAGTCCGAACCAGAAATCGTGAAAAACGGAACACCGGCCTCACCTGCCACCGCGCGGGCAAGAAGCGTCTTACCTGTTCCCGGAGGCCCGACAAGCAAGACCCCTTTTGGAATACGACCACCCAGTTTCGTGAACTTCTTCGGGTCTTTCAAAAATTGCACGATCTCAACCAGATCATCTTTTGCTTCTTCGACACCTGCGACATCGGCAAACGTGACCTTGTGTTTATTCTCCGTCAAAACCTTGTGCTTACTCTTGCCAAAGCTCATCGCTTTGCCGCCGCCAGCTTGAAGTTGGCGCATGAAGAACAAGAACATGACGACGATGAAAATAATCGGAAGCCAGTTGATGAAGATGGTCTGCATAAGCCCAGCCGACTCTTCATTTTCGTAGTTCGGCGTGATGCCGTATTTCCGGATCAGCTCGAAACCCGAGTCATCGGTATTGCCCGCGATCTGAAACGTCTTACCGCCAAATTCTTTTTCAAACTCCGGCTTGATCTCGCCGCGAATTTGACGACTGTTTTGGAAGAACGTGACCGATTGAACTTTTCCGTCTTTCAACGCCTGTTCGAGTTTCGCAAAATTAAAACCCGCGACCGCCGCAGGACGGTGACCCGAATAGAGATTGAAAAGAACGACCAATATGACGAGGAGGAAGAGCCACAACGCCATTGCTTTTTGACCAGATCGCATAAGAGAGCCTCCACCTATAGGGTATCACTTCGTGGCCCGAGGTCCAATTAGAAGTCCAATTCAAGGTGAAGGTTCGAAGAAATTAATCCGACGATCCAGACGTCACATCCCAGCTCTTAGACCTGCTGGGGCAACGCGACAATTTCCACCATCTCGTCAACCAGCCAGACTCGACCGCACACTTCGAATCTGAGTCGTCTTTGGTCGGTGTCAAGACGCTTCAAAACTTCTTTGATCTGCGTCTGCGAATACCCTTCTACGCCTCGTCGCTTCAGCCACTGCCCCAATCTCGCACGCCGCCTTTCGGGACTGAGAGACATCAGTTCGCGACGCGACAGCTTCGCCTGCGCCTCCGAGATCTCGGCTTCTTCAATCGAAGACGACAAGGTCTCCGTCTCTTCGGCGATCACCTCGAGCGAGCGCGCAAGCGCGGCGACACCGCCCTTTCGAATCGCCTCGATTTGAGGCAACAACTGGTGGCGAATTGCATTTCGCAGATATTTCGGATCGCGATTGCTACGGTCTTCAACCCAATCGCGCCCTTCATGAGCCCCGCAAGACGACAAGTAGTCGCGAAGCTCCAAGGCGCCGCTACTTAGTAGCGGCCTCCATACCAAAACACCTCGGAGCTTTCCCCAAGTACGCATGGCCCGCAGCCCTTGGGCACCTGTCCCTCGCAAAAGTCGAATCAATCTCGTCTCAAGCAAGTCATCTCGATGATGGGCAAACGCCACACATGTGTACGGAGTCCCGATCTCGCTGGCGTGAGCCCATACGGATTCGATAGCCTCCCAGCGAAAACGGCGAAAGTCCGCTTCCGAGACGAGCACCGACTCGGACTTCACCTTGTGAAACGTGATCCCGTGCTCAAACGCAAACTCTTGCACAAGGCCCGCCGCGCGATCACGCCAATCTTGTTTCTGTTCACCATCGCAAACACCGTCACCATGATGCACGTGCAAAACCTCAAGCTCGAAACCCAGCCGACCTTTTAGCGCCAACAATACACGTAGCATCGCCACCGAGTCCGCACCGCCGGAAACCATCGCTAAAATTCGGCCACTCGCCTTTGAACTTGCACCTAGTTTTTCCGTGGCAAGAAGCTTCGACCAGCGCGAACCCGCCTCGCGAAAAACGCGAAACTCAAGTGGCTTAAGCTTGGTTCTAAACTCTCTGGTATTTCGGCTCATATCAGCCAACATCCATCGACCATCTAGGCTCGGTCAAGACGACCGACGCCGCAAACACGTCTATGGTGGCCAAAAGTTCGCCACCCCGCTTAAGCCCTCCCTAGCGACAAACCGAGCCAAAACACCTTAAAGCGCTCCAGGCCAAACGTCATTTTGTCCGTATTTTGCACCAAATCCCCTCTATGACGGCTAACCACGGCGTGACCCAAAAACCCTCTTCCAAATCCCAGCCAAGCGGCTGGCTTGCCGTCACGTTGTTGTTCGTCTTATTGGTCTCGCCCTGCCTCACCACTTTGCCACTCCTCCCCGTCGCACAGGCCGCCACCGCCCAAGGTCCGAAGGCGCAGGCGATTTCGGCTCTTCGTGCGTGGCGCGAGCGCGTGCTCGAACTCGATCGAAAGGCCGAAAGCGCGCAGGCCGCAAGCCTCACGCAGGCTTCGCGCCTTAGCCTTAAGCGCGACTTTAGCCAGTCACAAACTCTAGAAATCCTCACGCGTGAAATCGAAACGCCGCTTGAACGACTTCAAGAGCTCGACGACGAACGCTTAGAGCTAAAAGCACAACGTCAGATTCTCGATCAGTTGATTTTCCGTATCGACAGCAAGTGGAATGGAAACAACCTCAAGGCTTTTCTCGAAACATCGCTTTTAGAAATGGCGCAAACGGATTTGGCCGACCCCGGCCAGGGCACATGGTGGCGCTTTATGATTCAGGCCTCACTTGCCTTGCGCGAAGCTGCGGAACCAGGAGCAGACCCCATCCGTTTTCTAGAAGCCTATATGTCGGATTCTACCGTACTGACACCCAAGTCGGTGTTAGATCTCTTGCGATCTCAAAACTATGTGGGCAATTAACTCTTAGGCCAACGTGAGCAGGCCAAACACCGTTCCAAGTGCGGCGACAAATCCCAACGCCAGCATCACGGCGAAGTGACGAAACATTCGCGCTTCATCACCATCGACATCGTCGCGACCATGTGTGTGACTGTGCGTGTAACTGTGCGTATGACCGTGTACGTGATTCTGCGTGCGTGAGACCGCCGAAATCATTCCGGCAAACTGCTCTTGAGTGAGAATATATTCCCGAGCGGCCGGGTCATTGAGATACACATCAGGGCGCGAGTTCCGACCACTTAACCAGTAGTCCAGATTCTTCAAACGGCGCGACTCCCAGGTTTCAATGCCGATCGCCACGAGTTCGCGAACGCAAATCACCAGCGCCATCGCCGAAGTCAGAGTCACAATCCATGACATGAAAAAGCCGATCCCCATGTAAGGAGATCGGCTCGTTTTCGTCTCGGCTTGAGACGTCTAGAGAAAACTTCGGCGACTTAAGACTTAGGCCCGAACTTGATCTCGACCTTCGAAGAGGGATCGAGCTGCGATTCCGCACCGGCCGTCGGCGCAGCACCTTCGCCACTAGCCTCTTCCGTGCCCACGTTCGTGTTCGCCATGCGACCAGCGTTCGTCTTTGGCAAGACTTCGACTTCGGCCACGATGCGAAACTTATGCTCTTCCACAAAACGTGAAGCCTCTTTGACGAAGTCGATCTTCGAAATAATCGAAATGACCTCGCGGCTCACGCGATTCATCAGCTCTTCTTTCGAGCGCGCGGCCCCTTGCAAAAGCAAGTTTAGACTCTCTTTAGGAAGATGCATATCACCGACAAGCTTGCGAATGCTCTCTTCCGTCATGAACGCCGCCGAGACGCCCGTCGCGAAGATCTTCTTCAGCGTGTCGCCCATCTTTCCGTTCTTATCGCCAGTATCCTCGCTCATTTCCCGTAAACCGCCTTGATGCGCTTGTGGTAAGCCGCCATCATCGCAGGAAGGTTCACGTTTAGCAGCGTGCTTGCAACCGGCCCGGGGACAAAAATCTTAAACGAGCCTTCAACCGCATAGGTGCATTTGCACTTGCCGCCGGCTTCTTCTTCGATCGTCCAGCTTCCCGACATCGTTTTAAATACTTCGCCACTGACGAAGCTCCAAGAAACCAAGGACGGCTCGACTTCTTTGGTTTGAAGCTGATACGTGATGGCTTTGATCACCGAGACTTTGTACTCGACAAGTTTCGCGCCCGGTTCGCTTTTCAGAACCTTGCAGCTTTTCACTTCCGACAAAAACTCAGGGTACTTTTCATAGTCCGTGACGAGTTGGAAGAACTCTTTTGGCGTGCAATTGAAAACTTCCGTGTGTTTAGCCTCTGCCATTTCCTGCCTCACTCCTTATTTTGACTTGGATTTTGACTTGGATCTTGAGTTGAATCTTGCTCTTTTTGGGCTCTCATTTTTTCTTAAACAACGCTTCCGCCGCGGCACGAAGCTTGTCGCGCTCTGAAACTCCACCCGCACCCTGCCCCACTTCAAAGAAGTCGCAAAAATTCGAGCGGTCTTTCTCTTGAACACGATCGGCTTGCGGCTCGCGACAATCGTTGTAGCTCTTCGGGTCATAGTGCCGACAGTTTTTGCACGCATGCAAGTCCGCGTGGCACTTGTCACACTCATCGCGACGCCCAGGCACTTGAGCGAGCCCTAGGTCGATTTTGTTTCCGCATTCAAAACAAGTCAGCGTCGCCAGCTTCAGACTCCCGCGCGTGGCACGTGATGAATCATGCCATCTGGTTTTTTCTCAAGCGAGTGTTCGGCTTCGATCGTACGCACTGTCCCCGTCGCCGAGCGCATCACGATAGAATGCGTCGAAGCGCGATGGCCAGGAAGATAACGAACACCTTTTAGCAGTGGCCCAGTTGTCACACCCGTTGCGCAGAACATGACGTGCCCTTTGCAAAGGTCCGTCATACGTAGTGCCATCTCCGGATCTTTGACTCCCATGCGATCCGCGCGCTTTCGCTCTTCATCATTGCGGAACTTGAGGCGCCCTTGAAAGTCTCCGCCCATGCACATCAAAGCCGCCGCCGAGATCACGCCTTCCGGCGCGCCACCAACACCCAAGAGAAGATCAATGCCCGAATCGCCAATAGCCGTGGCAACCGCCGCCGAAACGTCGCCATCGCCAATCAAGTGAATGCGCGCACCTGTTTTTCTGACCGTTTGAATCAAAGCCTCGTGACGAGGACGGTTAAGAATCACGACCGTCACATCAGAAACATCTTTTCCAAGAGCTTTTGCGACCGTCTTGATGTTGTCCTCTGGCGAAGCATCGATGTCGATCTTGCCGCGAGCCCCTGGGCCGCAGGCGATTTTGTCCATGTAGGTATCTGGAGCGTGCAAGAAGCAACCACCTTCCGCCACCGCGATCACCGACGTCGCCCCGACCCCGCCTTGAGCGCAGATCGTCGTGCCTTCCAAGGGATCGAGCGCAATGTCGACCTTGGGAGCATCTGGCCCTTCGAGACCGACTTTCTCGCCAATGTAGAGCATGGGCGCTTCATCGCGCTCGCCTTCACCGATGACGACCGTGCCGGCAATCCGAACACTGTTAAAAGCTCGCCGCATAGCATCGACAGCCGCCTGATCCGCCGCCTTTTCATCTCCGCGTCCCATCCAGCGCGCACTCGCCAGCGCGGCCGCTTCGGTGATGCGTACAAATTCCAATGCCAGGTTACGATCCATGACTGCTCCTTCGGCTTAAGACTGTGTCGAGAATTCGTCTAACAAAACCACGAAGGAAGGTCACGAGCTACAATTCGGGCCAACGATCTGACCAAGGGAGTTCACGAAGCTCGGCTCGCATTTCTAGCGGAAACCGGGTCGGCTGAAGCGAGTCGGCCTTCATCAAAACCAGGTCCACCCAGCCAAGTGCCACATATTCGCTCAATCTAGGACTCCAAATCGCGTACTGCGTGCGAAAAACCGTTCCTTCAAGCCGCCCCTGCACACGCACATGCATCTCGTCATCAAATCGCACGGGTCGGCGATATTCGACTCTGAGATTCGTTACGCCAAGCACCATCGGTCCGTGAGGAATATGGAGCTGCATGACACCCATCTCACGAAGCCAGGCCACGCGGGCCATCTCCATGATCCGAACATAGTTGGAATGATGGACAACTCCCATGGCGTCGGTATCGAAAAACTGCGCACGGTAGCGAAGCTCGTAAAAAGCGGTCGCCATGAAGCCCTCAGTTTTCTTGAGGGAGCGTGTCGGCCGCTTCCGTCAGGAGCTTGATAAGCCCCTTAACCGCTTCGCCGCCATCATGAATCTGAAGTGCGACATCGAGAGCAAAATGCACCGATTTACGCAAAACCGCCGCATCCGTCTCGGCCGTGCCGCCATCGCTCGTCTGGCGAACGAAACGCACACCGGAAACACTCGAAGGAAATAGCGCAAAAGTCTCTTCGCCAAGCTGAATGATGGCGCGCTCAACCCGTGAGCCGCTTAGCCAAAGGAAAAAATTCGTGTCGCGCGGCCCACAAAACCAGATCGAAAAAGTCTCGCCAGGCGAGAAAAACGCCCGATCCACCGGACGCATGTTAAGGCCGATCATCTTCGGATCAAGAAACTTGTCGATCGCCATGCGACCTTCCGTCGGCACACTTGCGAACTCAAAGGCCATGATCCGCTCAGAGTGGCGAACAAGCTTCACCTGAACATGGAAGGCCGGAAGCAAGCCTAGCGTGAGTGCCATCGGTTCGGACTTCGTCACATCTGGAAGCTCGTGATCCGCAATCTCTTCGCGAAGCATCGCAAGCCCTGTGTGACTTAGGTCGACAACCGGAAACGTCTTACCTCGATAGCTGGCCATCGCCGAGGCCAGCTGCGAATGAAGCGTCGTCTGAGTTCCCACCAAAAGAATTGCCCGCTTGTAACGACGAGGCTCAGCACCATGCGCCAGTCCCCCAGCCTTAAGTCCAGCGTCGGCTCCACTCTGATTTCCAGAGGCGGGCATCGAAGCTGCGCCAAAAACACGGCCCAACGTTTCTTTGATTGCGGAGAAGAAATTCGACATGACTCGATTGCACCGGGACCGCCGACGAACGTCAACCCCGAACCACACTCCTCGGGTCAAACCCCATGAGCTTCGCTTTTTAAGACCACCACGACGCTTTTCCTTTGATCGGCGCCCAGGCCATCTCTGTAGAATATGAGCAATATGACAAATACCGCTGCCTCTCTCCAGCACGCGCGTCCCAGATTAAAAAACGGGCAAGCCTTCGCCCCCATGACATCCGCCCGAGCCGAAGCCCCACTTCTCTTCGAGCTTGCTGACGGATCGCGACAAGTGTCGCTTCCACATTCGGCGGCCGAAATGCTGCCACTGCTTGATGGAAGCCGCACGATTCCAGAGATTCTAGAAACTCTAGCCAGACAGCAAGGGCGAGTTCCTTTTAAGTCGTTCTTTAGCACGCTTCAAAAGCTGCAAACCCAAGGCTGCCTCGAAGGCGCCGAGAGCCTTGCGACAGAGGATTCGGCCTCACGTGCCGAGATGTTCGAACGCGAACCCATTTGGCTCACGCGCCCCATCTTCGGTTTCGAACTTTGGAAAGCAAAAAATATCGCAAACCCGAATCTGATCGCGTTTTTGGTCGCGGCCATCGGCTCGATCTTCGTCACACTGGGAGTTCTCGCGAGCGTTTTTTTCGCTGATCTCATCGATGTTCCGCCGGACTTCCTGAGACTTGGCGGAAGCTACGTCAAGGGCCTCATCTTCTTCTTCGTCGTCGCAAGTCTTATGATCACGGCCAAAACGCTTCTTAAAACTCTGCTTGCGATTCTCCTCACCGGCACACGCAGCGCTGTGCGTTTGGAGCTGAATCTCTTCTCGTTGGCACTTCGAAGTCATGACGACAAGATCTACATGGCCGGAGGTCGCTCGATCGGCTCGCTGGCGTTTGTCGCCGTCGCGTCCTCGTACTTTTTTGTCTTTGCCGCCGCCACGGCTGGGGCAATGGCTTGGGCACCGGGCTGGTCGCTTGTCGATGACCTCTTCTGGGTTTCCGTCATCCTCGCGATGGTCGACCTCAACCCGTTTCGCAAGTCCGATCTCTCAAGCTTCTTTAACATCGTCTATAACCAACGCTCGGCGATTGAGCTTTTGCCTTACTTGAAAAACCGCGGCCTGCTTTCGCTGACAAACAAAGACAAGATGGCAGACTCCGGAATCTACACAGCGTATTCGACGCTTGCGATTGCTTGGACAATGTTTGCCTACAACCTGCTGCTTATGTTGATCACAAAAAACGACGTGCAAATTCTCGCAAGTTTCACGGAGGCTTGGACCTCCGGCGTTTTCGCCGAGTGGTTGGCATGCGTGATTCTCGGCATTTCACTTCTGATGAGCTTCCTTTACCTTGTCTACGACTTGATACGCATGATCGGCAGCAATGTCCTTCATCCACTGAAGACCAAGTGGCTGGTGCAAAAATCCAAAACTCGCACCAAGGCCGAAAAAATTCCGAACGCCGATGCATTGGTCGACTTTCTTCTCGGCATTCCTCTGTTTCAAGGTGTCGGCCGCGATACACTTCTCTTTCTTGTTCAGCAGTCAAGCCTGCGCAAAGTCGGACCGAAAACCCACGTGATCGTGCAAGAGACCTTTAGCGATGAGCTTTTTGTTCTCCTCGAGGGCGAAGTGCTTGTTCAAAAGCGCCAACCCACCGGTGCCGTGCAAGAAGTCACCCGCCTCAGTGCTCCGACCGTGTTTGGTGAAAACACTCTGCTTGCCAATACCCCGAGATCGGCCGACGTCGTGACTCTGACAGAGTGCCGCGTGCTCGCGATTCCCAGAAAAGTTGTCGAGGACCTCCTGCAACACCAAACGCTTCGCGCCGACGCCGATGCCTTTTTGGATCGCCTGATGCTGGGTCAATACATCGCCTCTAGCGAACTCTTTCGCGAGGCTCCGAAAGAGGTCGTGAGTCTCTTTTTTAACGAAGGCCATGTTCTCACAGTTCCACCAGGGCGACAGGTCGTCGAGCAAGGTCGCACGGACAAAGATTTTTATCTCTTGATTCGAGGCAAAGTCGACGTCATCGCCAGCGGCCGAATCTTGGCGGAGCTTGGTCAAGGCGACTTCTTTGGCGAAATGGCGCTCATCATGAATACGCCTCGCACTGCGAGCGTCATGACCAAAGAGCCATGTCGCCTTCTCAAACTCTCCGCCAATCAGTTTTGGAGCGTCTTGTCGCGACACGCCTCCATCGCTCTTTACCTTGAAACCGTCTCCGAAACTCGTCTTGCAGGGAGCCAGTCATGATCGACGCGATCGCCAAGATAATTCCGATGATCACCGTCGCCGGCGGCGCCGCCGCTTCAAGTCCGAACTTAAAAGCGCAGATCGCAAAGGTCATGGAAGCCACCAAAGTGATGGCCACCCAACACGAAATCTCCGACATCTCTAAGATGGTTTACCTCGACACGCTCGACGGCTCGCAGCCGAAACCCGAGGGTTTTGCCGAGTACCTAAGAAAGAACATGCGCACGCGAAACAATATCCAACGCGACACCTCTTTGGATCAATGGGGCAAGGCCTACACGCTTCGTTATGACAAACAAAAGCGCCAGCTGGTGGTGACAAGCGCCGGTCCCGACGGGGTCTATAACAACCAAGACGACATTCAAGGCGTCTACCCGCTCGACTCGCTAACCTTTTAGGGCGTCATTAGGGCGTCGCTGCGGCCTCCGCGCAGGCACCCTCCACAGGAGGGCCCGCCAGCGTGCTGCTTTTCGCGCAGGGGCGCGAAAAGATTTGGGGCGTCGCTGCGGCCTAGTGTTTTTTGTTCGTGGATTTTGTGTCTTCGACTTTAAGGCCAGCGAGCTTGGCAAACGGATTGGTCTTTTCATCGACATCGGCTTTGTTGAACTCAGCCTCAAGCTCGGCCCGCTTGGCGTTGGCCTCTTCTAAATGCTCACAGTCGGGATCGCCGCAAGAAGGATACATCGGCTCCGAAATCGCGACGAGTTCGTGGACGAACTCCCCAGCGTCAAACACGCCGTCTTTGTAAGTCGACGACGAGCCCTCGGAGAGGAAGTCGACCGATTGGTTGCCGTGAACGTGATGCGTTTCACGATCCGTCTCTTCCTCTTCCACCAAAACCTCACGGAAGGTGCGATTCAGCGGGAGATTGAGATCCCATCCACAAAGCGAGCAGAGCTCACTTAGCGACGTCACAACCTTGCCCTCCATCTCGTAGGCATTGCCAAGAGGACGAATCGTCAAATCGACCTTGTAAGGCACAGCCGGCAGAAGGTCCTTCAGAGCCGTGTTCAGCTCTCCCGACTCACGGGTGAATGTAAACTGACGACCATCTTCTGGGATTTCTGCGAGACGAATTTTCATAGCGGCGTAGGATAGGTCCTGGTATCGGTTCTGTCAATTTGGCGACGCTCTCAAGCTTCGGTGCCGTTAAACACCCCCCTTTTTTGCCATGTAAACTTTCACCGGCGCAAAGACACGACGCCAGGAGTGCACCGGTTTGTAAGCGTTTTGCGCCACTATGGCGCATTTTATGTGGCAAGCCCCATCAAATGACCTTAAAACCCCGTCCATGGCTGAACTCACAGACCTCAAAAACCAATCTCGCGAAGGCACAGACTTCCATCGCATACTCCAGCGAGAGTTTGCCCGACGAACCAAGGCCAACCCTCGGTACTCGCTTCGCGCCTTCGCCAAATCCCTCGGTGTCTATCACGCCACTCTATCGGCGATCATGGCTGGTCGCCGCCCCTTAACCGCCAAATCCATCGAACGCATCGGCACAGCACTCGGCCTAACACCCTCTGAGTGCTCAACATTCGTTGCGAATTCCGGGAAAACCATCTCCGCTTCTCGTAAAACACTTCTCAGAATGGCGGACGAAGAATTCGACCTCATCGCAAGCTGGAAACACGATGCGATTCTCGAATACCTGCAACTTCCAAAAACTTCCGAAAACGCACACGGCGTGCGAAAAATAGCCTCGCGCCTCAAACTTTCGCCGGGCGAGGTCATGACCAGCCTGCAGCTTCTCGAACGCGCCGGCCAAATTGTACGCATCGAGAACGGGACGTGGCGACCAGTTGCTCGCAACACCTCGACGATTTTGGACCCCAATCAAACTTCCGTGGCTCGAAGACTTCACCAAAAAGAGCTTCTCGTGAAATCGGCTGAGGCTCTGGACGAAATTTCGATCGAAGAACGAGATCACTCTTCGATGACCATGACGGTCGACACGGAAGATCTTCCCGAAATCAAAGAGGTCATAAAAAGTTTTAGACGCAAAATGATGACTTTCGCCCAACGACAAAGCGCAAACGCCAATCAAGTTTACTGCCTACAAATCTCTTTATTCCCACTATCCAATAACATGGAGGAAGAACAATGAAACTCGCTACACCGATCGCCGTACTACTGGTTCTTGCTGGATGCTCGAACCCCGCCAGCACAATCCCATCATCCTCGCCCACTGCTATTCGTCCCAGCGGACAAGAGCGCGGCGGCGGCGATATCGAATCCATTCGCAAAGCCGTTCTCACTCTTGAGATTCAGAATTTGTCGAATAAGGTCCGGATGGCATTTGAAAACTCATCGGCCGTCAGTGTCCGCTCAATGACTTCCGCATTTTTAAGTCGCGCGAAGAAAATGCCAGAAAGTCGCCATCGCGCGACGATTCTCGATATGGTGGCCCGGGGCGCCATCAACGATCTGCAAACCAAAGTTCAATTCTTGGCTCAATCCGAATGCATCGACTCTTTCGACGGGAAAAAACGCTCGGCGACCGCCGTGATGAACGCGAAGAATTCAAGCGAGTTCGTAGTTTGCTTTGATCCGGTCAAAATCGCGACAGAGCGCGGCCCCAGTATTCCGGACGCTGATCTTGTCGGTCTCACCGTGCACGAACTTTCGCACTTCTATGGACATCGCGATCAGGACCACTCACTAGCAGCCGCCGTCACACGCTTCATGACCAACGAAGCGTATCAAATTGAAGGCGAATCCCTCTTTCATCTGGTCTCCCCCGAAGTCAGCGAACCGGAAAAAAAGAAACTGCCATTCGGTTGGCCACTACCGGCTGATGCAAGACGTATTTGTTACGATTCTAAGATTCCCAAATACCGAAAACTCGTCAGCTATCTTGGAAATGTCATACACTCTGACGTTTGGGTCTATCTCGACCGCGATCAGAACGCCTCGATGCCATGCTTCCAAGAGCCCGTACGCGCGTTGAAGGCATCAACCAAAGGTCAGCTCACAACACTGATAATCGAAGTCCTAGAAACCGAGAGGGTTGAGTCGATCTATCTCCAAGACGACTTTGGTAAAATGATTTCGGCGGCTCCTACCGGATATTCCACCAGCGAGTCATACAAACGATTGCTAGAAAAATCCCAAGCTGGCGGCCTGAAACTAAATGAAGTCGCAAATCCAGCCGCCACGATCAAGGCCACATTCGTCATTCGAAGAGATCAGGCCAAGGAAATCGGAGTCGTGAAATCATATTGGGAAACATCATCCGGCGAGATCGAAGGAGCCATCTACGTAGATACATCCCTAGGTGCGGTTGGCCTTCAATTTGATACTTCAACAGTTCAGTCCTTGATTCGATTCGGAAACCGCGCCTGTGGCACAACGGACGAGACGACACTCGATCGCGGACTAGAAAGCGGAATGTTACCTAGCAAAATCAAAGAGGCCTACTACCAACTCGGCGTCGGCGAGACGCCAAAGTGTTCGAAGTAAAAACGGAATTCTTTTCGAGGAGCTTTTATGAAAAAACAAATTCTCGCACTTACTCAATCAGTATTGACTCTCACCCTTCTTTCCGCTGCCACCATACCAATGGCGGAATCAGCTCTAGCCCGACCGAACGACGGCAAAACAGGTGTCAACGCCCGTTACATATCGTTTAACCCGATCAATCTCGAAGGTGGGTACCTATTTGCTAACGACGCTCTCAGCGTCACTTCTGCAACGGAATTTGAAGTTGGCGGATTCTACCGACCGACAAGACGGACCGAGTCAGCATTTGTGACCGATATTCAAAACCCAACAGCCGACTCGGTCATGGGAACTATTACTGTTCAAGTCGAAATCGGAAAAAGGCCAAACACAAACTCAGAACTAGATACGACCAAACTGATTCCCTACAGCGTCTATAAAGTGAAAATACAAACCGCCGGAACCGAGACCGTTCCCATGACCGACGGCGAAACATACTTTACCTACTTCGGTGTTCAAAAAAGCTTAGTGCCGCCAATCAAATATGGCATGTACATGGTTCGGTCCGATGAAAAGATCAAAACGGCTTCTGAACAGCTTGAACAAATGATGACCGCCTAC
Source organism: Bdellovibrionota bacterium (assembly GCA_963170185.1). Classification (GTDB taxonomy): domain Bacteria; phylum Bdellovibrionota; class Bdellovibrionia; order Bdellovibrionales; family JAMPXM01. The sequence continues at coordinate 25,023 of CAUJGS010000003.1, read as the reverse complement.
CGCAAGCTTTGCGTGAAATTCGCAAATGACTGTCAATCTAGCTCAGGGTTTCACGCATGGTTGACAGACCAAGGCATCACACAAGAACACAATCGCAAGCATTTGGAAGTTGCCGTTGAGCAGTATGTGGTTTTTCGAGTCGAACAAGAAAGAGACTCACTTTTGCAGGCGGGAAAAGAACTCTCCTTGCCGCGCAAACGCGAGCTTCTGTCCGCCTACCAGGGCATCTTGAAAAAGTATAAAACTTATGACCCTCTGACCAAATCCATCGACACGGCTTACCTTAGCAAAATCAAGCGCGAGGTGCGCTTGCTTCAACTCGATCTTGCCGATCTGGAAAAGTAGGAGGAGGCGGCATGAAGCCAATCAAAATTTCTCAAATTATTCGAATCATCGCTTTGGTGGCGACGCCGTGTTTATGGCCGTCAGTCGGCACGGCCATCTGCCAACCCGGAGCACCTTCGTATCACCTTGCTCATAGGCGAGCTTTGTTGGCACACCTGCAAGATCCCGCGACCGGTTTAACCACCGCGACTTCTGGTCGTCTGCGAATCTCATCGAATCTCTACGAAGGAACCGAAATCAATCCGAATGGTTTTAAATCCCGTATCAAGATCCGGGAATCCTATTCAAGTCTCGCCAATGAATTTGGACTCCTCTTTCGCGAAACGATTTACGAGCTTGAATCCGATAAAAACTGTCTGGATTTCATCGTCACCAAGATACAGAAGCAGAACCCGTTGAACATCGGCACTCCGATCGCAGGACTCACAAATGCCGTGCGTGCCAGCTATCTCGCATTCTCCAGCGCTCCTGACGCTGTTCCGACCAATCGTCACTCAGGGGACTTTTCGGCCGCAGTCCATCAGCCAACGATCTGCCCAGACGGTTTCTCCATCAGCACAAATTTGGTTCGTTCGAATCATCAATCGACCGGATTGTCCTACCGGACTTGGAGCTATCTGGTCGAAGCGGCAACCGGAAAGATTTTAAAAGAGGACGTCCGACCGGGACGCTGGCTGAGAAACATGTGTCCATAAAAACCGCGGATCTATTCAATTCTATTCAGCGCGGTTCAACACGGCTCAAAAAAGAACCGCGGATCTTTTTCAAGATCCGCGGCCAAGGTTTCAGACCTCCGCTTTGGGCGGCTGATCGAACTCAAACGCTAATAAGCGTTAAGCTCGACCTTCCTCCTGAGCGGCGGTCCAATGACTAATCGATACTTTCATTGGCACCACCTCCTTCCACGGCACATACACCTCTGCAGATGCAGCCCAGTCCCGTCATGACGGCATCCTGGTGAACCTAGAATACTCGACTTTCCGACTGCTCACCAAGAACTCTTCTTAAGAGATCAAAAAAGCCCGACCAGTTCTCGACTCGGATTTCGCGAAGAATCATCCGAAAATGAGATGTTAAGGAGTACAAACTGTGAGCCGTTCAAACACTGCCTCGAAAGTCGAAAACATGTCTGACGATGCTATAGAGAAGTTCTCTCGCGAGGGCGAGGCTGCCGACCAACTCGCCGCACAGGGAAACCACAAAGCCGCTTTGGCTGCCTATAAGAAAATTCTTGAAGCCATCGAAGCGGCTGGTCAGTTAGACTCGTTCCTCCTCGCCAAACTCACGCTCGGAAGCCTGCGCGCGCACATCAAACTCGGCGAATTCCAAGAAGCACTCGAAATCTGGAACGCGCATATGGATCAATCGCTTTTTGGTATCGGCGTGTACGCCCTTGAAAATGCACAGACCCGAATTGACGACCTCATCGCCTACGACATGGTCTGCGCGTTTTTGCATACCATGATCGACGGCGACAAAACCAAGGCGGCGAAAGCCGTCAACCTTTACCTCTCTCGCGTTTGCGAGCACGCCCTGGAAAGCGGTGAACGCGCTTTGATGGTTCAAGCTCTTTCCAATTGGAAAACTCATTTAAAAGAAATCTTTGGTGGCTCGATTCCGCAAACTGCGGCCGGCGCCCTGATTCAGTTCGAACGTCAGTTTGGCGAGGCCGTGCGCCCGCGCCCGATCGACTTCCCGCTCCCCACACCGTGGCAGCGTCCTAATAACTTCCGCGAAACATCGACGGTCGTTTCAAAGGGCGAACTGAAATCTCGTCTGCGCAAAGCCCGTTAGTTACTTCTCAAGAGCGCCGGTTTCGAAGAATCGGCGCATCTTTTGCGCGACGTTTTTAGAAACAATCTCAAGCGCAAAGCCGATCAGAAATTTGGGTACAGGAAGCTCGCGAGCCTCATGCGCCATCAAGACCGACATCTCGGTCAGATTCGCACGAGGCTTCTTTTTTCCATCTAAGACATTCGCCATTTCGATTTCGCCACGAAGGCCAAGAAAATGGCCCTCGATGACATGAAAGCGAATGCGCTTTTCTTGCTCCAACAATTGAACCTGAAACAGCATCCTTGCTTGATAACCAAGAGCCTGCGAAATGACGAAGAGGCGCGACGTTTTGGCGTCGAACTTCACCTCACGAAAGTGCTCACTCACTTGCGGCAACTTCTCAAAACTCTTCGCCATCTCAAACACATCGCCCGGAGCCCGCTTGACCCAGCCCACACCGCTCATCACTAGTCGACTTGCAGCCTCGTCTAGGCGCCCGGATTCTGTTCTGACAGAAACCAAGATATCGCGGTCCTCAAGCTTTTCGCGCACCTTGGGCTTACCGGCCCAAAACGGCGCCGGCAGCTCTACCAAGCCAGTCTCGGCTTTGACAGCCGGTCCCGTCATCAACCCCAAGCCAAGCAAAACGAGCCAAACGCGTCGAAACCCGAACCCCTGCAACCGGAGATTGACGACGAAAGGGCTTTGATGTTTCGCTCGACTTTCTCGACCACCGACTGGAGACCGCTTGTCCGATTCCAAAACGACATCCAAAATGCCATCCACGCCTTTGCCGACTTGGAAACGTGAACTTCCGATGTGGTTGACTTGGTCACGTATGGTCGCGGCGGTGCCGCTAACCGCGGTCGTTTTGCTGATGGCCAAACCGTTGGCCGGCTGGATCGCTGCCGGAATCTTCATTCTCGCCGCGATCACCGATTGGCTAGACGGATACTTCGCAAGAAAGTTCAACGCCCAATCGACAATGGGCAAATTCATGGATCCGATTGCGGATAAGATTCTCGTTTCCACCATTCTCATCTTGCTTGTTCCAGGCGGAGCGGTCCACCCCGTTCTCGTGATCTTGATCCTCGGGCGAGACATTCTCATCGGCGGCATTCGCGCCGTCGCGGCCGCCGACCAACTCATCATCGACGCCAAAGCCGCCGGAAAGTGGAAGACCGCCGTACAGATGGTGGCCATCCCGGCAGTACTGATCAATGTGCCACTTGCTACCGACTCGCTAGGCCCCCTTTACAACATCTCGACTCAGACGATCGGACACGGACTGCTTTGGATCAGCGCGGTCTTGAGCCTGATCTCGGGTATCGAGTACATCAATCTCTACCGCCTCGGCCGCAAAACCCCCGCTAGCTAAAACACGTTTTGGCTGAAGTTTTAGGCATTTAGCCTTTGCTTCATCGGAAGAATTCTTAGACTTCACCGCGGAATTTTCGGATGAGCCATTGACAGACGGCCACATCCCCCATAACTTGGGCCCTCATTTCGGAGCGCGGGTGTAGCTCAGTTGGCTAGAGCGATACCTTGCCAAGGTATAGGTCGACGGTTCGAGCCCGTTCACCCGCTCCAACTTCTCATTGGCAACCGTTTCATTAGAAATCGTTTCACTAGAAATCGTTTAGAATCATTCTCGTCAGAGGATTATCGGAAGATATGCTGGACTGCGTGTCGCGAGGTCGTTCACGGTGACGTTCAATCAGAACTCAAAAATTTTGGTTATTGGTACAAGTGGCTCCGGCAAGAGCACCTTGGCACGTCACTTGGCCAAGCGCCTACGCGTTCAAGATCTCGAGCTAGATGCGCTGTTTTGGCAGCCCGGCTGGCGAGAAACACCGACTGAACAGTTTCGAAATAAAATCTCGACAGCCATCGCGTCGTCCGACGGCTTTGTTCTTCATGGGAACTACAACAAGGTACGAGACGTGACATGGAAGCACTCTGAAACCGTTATTTGGCTCGACTACCCAAGAACCTTGGTCATGTGGCGCGTGCTCAAACGTTCTGTGCTTCGCATGCTAAAGCGAGAGGAACTCTGGGCTGGGAACAAAGAAAGTTTCAGAAAAACATTTCTCTCGAAAGACTCGATCATTCTCTGGGCGTGGAACACTTACGACCTAAGAAAGAAACAATACGAAGCGCTCATCCGTGAGCCCGAGTACGGCCATGTCACTGTGATCAGACTAACAAGTCAGAAGCGGCTTGATCAGTTTCTGAAGCAACATGGCCTGCTCTAGGCTTTTAGCGGCAATCCAGAAATCAACCGCGCTTAGCGGCTTTGGCTTTTTTTGCAGCTGTCTTCTTCGCCGTCTTCTTTTTTAGGGCCTTCTGGCCGCGATGAGGCACGCTTGCTCCCTTTACGCGAGGCTTGCTCTTTGAGCCCGCACCCACCGATGACTTACGGCTGGGCTTTCCGCGCTTGTTGCCTTTTCGTGATTCCGCTTTCGATTTCGTTGCACTAGTTCGCATACTGTTTCTCCTTCAAACTGCAACCTATCCGATTTCATAGCGCGAGCCAAGCCAAGGTCCAGTGAAAACCATGCGCCGTTTCTTAAACCTTCGCTCCAAATTTCCACCCAAAGCTCCGATATCTACACTATGAAGACAAGGCGCGCGCCAGCCTTTCGTCGACGCCCTTTTCAAGCCCCTCGTGTCGTCACGAGGAGGCCTCGCACTGCTTTGCGCGGCACTGTTTTTTTCGGCATCTTGTTCGCAGCGTTCTTATTCGGCGTGTTCTTGTCGGTGACATTCTCCGCGCCACCAGCGTTCGGCAAAAACCCGACGGCTCCAACATGTGGCGACTACTTTCACCTCTTGAAACGACGACTCAGCTACGACTTCAATCCGCTCTTGAAACTGCGACACGCGGTTCTTCGCACAGGTGTCGCCGACAATCTCGTTGAAGGCGAAAAACTCTCCGGCCGCTTTGGTGGAGCGCGACGCGTGTTCACCAAGAAAGATCCGAATCAGCCATGGGAACGCTACTTCGACACGCCAGGCTTCAATGATGTTCTCGTCAACCCGGATTCGATCCTTTACATCTTGGGCTCGCAAAACGCCAAAAAACTGGGATTCGAACTCACGCCAAACAAAGTCGTACTGCCGGACGCAACAGAGCTTCGTGGCGCCATTTCAAATTTCAACAAGCGGTTTCCCGAAGGCGATGCCAGACGGCTTCCCATAAACTTCTTTGAGACGGGCAACATGCCACTTACCGGCGCCGACTATCGAAAACGTTTTCTAGAAGGTGGTGAGCTTCCGATGGCGCAATCGGGGCGCTTGCACTTTCATGATTTCACCGCCCATATCGGCGCCGTATTTATGCCAAAAGAGATCGTCGATGAAACCCGCAGACGCATTCGTATTTTCTCGGAGTTTGATAGCTTTTTAAAAAACAAAGATCCAGGCCTTCGCCGACTCGTGTCCGACCTCTATCAAAAGCGAACCGACAACCTCATCGACACACACTCCAACCGAGCCCAGAACAACCTTGTCGAGATCACCGGCAAACAGCGCACCCTCTATCTAGAGATGCACACGCTCTCTGACAATGTTTACGCTGTTCGCCCTCGTGACGATATCGCCAACGCACTTATCGAAATCGTCCACTATGTCCGATTGCGTCCCGAGCAATCCGAAGCGCTTGCGCGCCATGTGCAAGCCTATATGGCCGAACAAGTCGCCAAGGACCCGACTCTCGCTGACCTACCGTTTGGCCTTGTAACGACAAACCCCACGGCCTCGTACGATGCCTCCGGCGTGCCGCTGACGATCGATACGGAAGCCACTCTTGAACTCGTCCGAAGTCGGTCCCACCAAATGATGACGGATCGGCTTCGTCAATTGCAGTCCACCTTCGGCGATTGGAATCCACAATGAAACTTCTAGCGCTGACGATGCTTGCGATTCTCTTCTTCGAAACTGCCTTGGCTGGAGAACCCGACGACTTCATGGCACGCGCCGACAAAGAGGCACCCGTTGCCAACGAGTTCCTCAACAATGCTCTGAACTACAAACTTCAACTCGTCGCCGAGCACTACCAAACTGTTTCCGATCGCCAAATCTATGTCGACCCAAAAGGTGGTTGCTCGCGAAAGCTCTTTTGGGATCTCGCGGTAGACACCTTCGACCGAAACTTTCCCGATATCTACGATGTTCTCGGCAACCACGCCGCTTACGATCTCCGTGCAGGTTCAAAACGCGCGCAAGACACTATGATGAAGGACTGGGTGCGTGTTCACTACAAAATGTGGGTCCCCTCGTATCGCGTAAAAACGGCGGACAGCGAGTTTGTCATTGGGATCGACAAGATAGACCATTTTTTCGCTCACGGTTACTTGAACTATCTCGCCGTGGAGAAAAACAAAACAGGAACCCGCGCTCAACGCCTCAGAGACGCACTGAAGTTCAATATGGAACAAGAAAATGGTCCCTGGGGCCTAAAGGGTTCCAAGGTTAAATCCTACGCCGATATCTCGGCCAGCGAGCTTGGAATGAAGTTTTGGGAAGAACTCTTAGACGGGCCCAATCCGTATTTTCAGTGCGAGAATGGTCGCTACGTGCAAAAACGACGCTTTGATCTCTTTAGTCAGATCGACGCCTCTCTTGACGAATCGGTCAACTGCAACACCTATGCGGAAACAGACATGCGAGACGCCATCGTGCAACACTCGAAAACCTTAGGAGTCGCCTGCCCGGTCGATCCGGGACTCTGTAAACGCCTCGCCCAAGCAAAGAAGCCGAATGCCGATCTCACGCTTCATCCGATATGCCGAGGCTTAAAGGATTCCCAAGTCGAGCAACCTTCCAATCTCACCGTCAGCGATGTGATGCGAATGGGTTCTGGGATTACCAGCATCGGCAATCTTTTGCCTTTTTGGTTCGGCTCCGGAAAAATGGAGATTCCTATGACCAAGCAGTCCGGCCAAGCGATTCAAATCAATAGCGGACCACTTACTCCGCATTCTCCGATCTCCAACCCATCTCCGATCAATCGACAAGGCCCGATCGAAACTCTGAAAAAATCGGAGACCGCGCGATGAGCAATGCCGTCTTAGCCGCTGCCTTTGCAGCCTTTCTAAACTGCCACGCCGACATCGACAACGCTCCAAGCTTTGATCGATGTTTGAAACGCACAATGGCGCCCGGCTCTTCTGAAACAGAAGAACGCAAGGCGACCGAATTCCTATTGCTGGATTTTAAAATCAAAGAGCTTGGCGATTGCCCAAAAGAACTTAAGCTCATTATCGCAAGTCGCCGCCCAGACCCGAAGCTCAAACCAGACCCAAAAGCCAAAAGTTTTAAACATGCCTGCTTCTACGAAAAAGCCATCGGCAAAAACGGCTTAAGTGGTGAAGTCGAATTTCAAGATGATTCTAGCGGACGCCCGAAAGTGCGACGCATTCGCTATACGTACTAAGCATCTGACACCGGAGAACATTAACGCGTGCACACGAGTAAGTCGTGCGCGCAGATCGACGTACTCATTCTGATTTTTTTTACTGAGTCACTGTGCTCTTCGGCCCAGAGACAGTGCGCGCTGTTCTCATCGGACTACCCTCTTCGAAGAGCCAAAGCGTGCCTGAAAACCCGCAAGAGAAAAGCAGATGTCGGTCGGTACGTTGCAGTTCATGCCGAGAAGCTGACACATGAATCTAGGATACGTACCGACCGACGGTTTTCAATCTCCACGAACGCCCCCACGTCTTTGATCCCGGAAGAGTCCAGTAGGCCATTCTATTGAAAAGCGCCGACGGCACCATTTTTCTCACGATCGCAAACAGCACAGCGTCAGGCGTTAAAGAAACCCGCAGTCTCGATGGCGGGCTCTTCAACACGCGAACAATCTTTCTGGCAACTTTCTCCGGCGTTGCTGGCGAAAGACTCATGAACTTTTCTATGAACGGCGTGATCGTCGCGTAGAATTCGGCGTGCGGCCCCTCCACGGCCGAGCTGATTTCCGCCTTCTTGGACAAGACGACCTTTTGAAACGAGTGTGAATTCACGAAACCAAGCTCAAGAAGATTCACCTTGATGCCAAATGGTCGCGATTCATACCATAACGATTCTGTTGCCCCCTCCAAGGCATGCTTCGAAGCACTGTAGGATCCCATCGTTGGAACAGCGAGGAACCCAGAAGCCGACGAGACATTGATAATCTGTCCGGAGCGCTGCTCGCGCATAATCGGAAGCACCGCCCGGACAAGCGTCATCGGTCCCAGATAGTTTGTTTCAAGCTGTTTTCGTTCCGACTCGGAGTCCATATGCTCGACCACGCCTCGATAGCAAACGGCGGCATTGTTGATGAGGCTGTCAATCCGGCCCCAGGTTCGACAGACCTCGTGTACGACTCGATAGATGTCGGATTCATCGGTGACATCGAGATCATAAAGGCGAAAATCGGCATCCGGATGAAACTGTTTTTCCAGTTGTTCTCGGTGATGCTTGCGTGCCGTGACCGCCACTCGAAACTCATGCGATTGCCTAAGAACTCGAGCCAGCTCCCACCCGATTCCAGAACCACATCCCGTTACAATCACGACCGGCCGTTCGCCTACCGTCGACATGCCTCCCTCCTTTCTACATCACCTCGCGAATCGCGCGTTCACATCTCACCACGTTCAACGGCTTGGACATGATGACGGCCCCCGGAAGAGTGTTGCGAAACTTCGATTCCAACTCTCCCCGAGGCGCCATTGAAACCAAAACCGTTTTGCTGTTCATCTTCGCCACCTCCTCGGATTGCAGGAACTCATACCCGGTGTCCGATCCGGCCAAGAAGAGATCGACGACGATGAGATCATAGCCGAATCCAGATCTATTCAGCGTTGCCACCATCTGAAGGGCATGTTCCGAGCTCACAGCCCAGTCCATGATGACACGATCAAAACACCGCTTCACGATCAGGGTCCAAAATGGTTGAAGCGCGAGATCGTCCTCCACAATGAGAACTCGAAACATCCTTGTCGTCATATCTCCCCCTCTCTCTATTTTAAGAGAGCTAAAACTTTCTCCCGAGCTTCCAGATGTTCAAAGTGTGATAAACCTTCGTCAGGGCCCGCTCGAACGCGACAAATGGACTTTTCGCAACGTCGGACTCCGCAATCGCGATGGCGCTTGAAACAACACCCAGATCAATTCGAAAATCCTTACCATCGCGCTTCAAACACAGTTTGACGGAACCATCATCGGGGACTCTTTCCCAGAGATCAGACAGCTCCTTCCTTGCGACCTTCCAGAACTCAACGCCGGCCGGAATTTGAATTTCTTGACCAAGAAATTGAATCCCTCGGCTTTCCATTAAATCTACGACCGTGCTCACGACACACCTCCTTTTGTTTGCCTCAAGTTCCCCAGCCGATCGCCATATCGGCGATCTCCGAGCACTTCATGTAATTCAGGGGTTTTTTAAAGTAGAGCGGACTCCCGTAGTTGAGCGACATCAGAAGCTCGAACTTCGAAATCGGAAGTCCACTTACGAACACGAACTCCATCGACTCCTCTCCGTATCGATTCCAGAGATCGATCCCAGATCCAGGTCCATCCAAGAAAATGTCGGCAACCACGAGATGATAAGGAGCCCCGTTTCGATACCGAAAGCGGATCAAACGTTCTGCCTCATCCAGAGTCGTGGCCCAGTCTACTTTTATCGGCACATCTTTGTTCTGAAGAACCTTCTCCCAAAGCGGCCTAAGAGATTGGTCATCTTCCACAATCAAAACTCGTCGCTCGCCTAAAACCGTCTCCTGCTTAGGAACCAGTTCCATCTCTTGTCGGTACTGTCTGAGACCCATTTGTCACCTCCCTGTTCTGATTAATTTTCGGACTCTCGTTTTGAGATCGCGTTGCGGCGATTTGAAAGGATCGCAACATGTGGTATGAATCAGATATGGCGCGCATCTTGTGCATCGAAGACAGCAAAGAGTTTCAGATCTACCTGACGTCGGTTCTGCGTGAGCACACGCTGGTGCATGTCAGCACGCTCGGCGAGGCCACGCGGGCTGTTGACTCGGGGCATCTGGATTTCGATCTAGTTCTACTGGACGTCTCACTTCCAGACGGAAACGGCATGAGAGCCCTTCCGAAACTCAAAGAGGCGTTCACCGGAAAACAGGTTCCGTTTATCGTGGTCAGCGCGGACTCCGATATGCTTTCCAAAGTCGCGGCTTTCGGCGTGGGAGCCGACGACTATATCAGCAAGCCGCCAGATTCCAGTGAACTGCGCGCACGGGTCGAAGCCAAGCTCCGCTGGGTGAACTCCACACCGAAAAACCGCACCACACTGACTTTTGAAGATCTTTTGATAGACGCCGAGAAAATTTCCGTCGAAATCGTGCGCCCGAACACATCCAACACGCCGGTCGACCTTACTCCTCTGGAGTTCAAACTTCTCAAACTTCTCATGGGGCGTCCCGGACAAGTTTTCTCGCGTGAAGCGATCATCGAACGCGTCTGGGGAGTGGGACGCTACATCACCCCTCGAACTATCGACGCTCATATTAGTCATATCCGAAATAAAATCGAAGACTCACGCGTGAGAATCGAAACCGTCCTCACCGAAGGCTACAAGCTCGCAAAGAAAAATGCGCCTTAAAAAGGTACTCTAAAGATACGCCTTTAGGTCCGGGCAAGACCGCGCGATTTTTTCGGAGAGTCCAGAGGCCTCTTCCAAAAAACGTTCGATTTCATTGCGAAATGCCGCGAGATCTTCGTTTTCTCGTAAAGCATAGCTCAGTCGACGAGACATTTTCCCGAAGGGTTTAAATCCCAATAACTCCGAAGACCCTGCGATTTTGTGACACGCCTGCCAGATTTTACTCGCCTCGCCGTTTTCCATTCCGGCTTGAGACTGCCTCCGACTTTCTTCCAATGTCTCTTGAAAGCGGGCCAGGATTCGCAACACGGTTTCCTCACTCGTGTCTTGGCTGAGCTGAAGAATATCTGTTCGATCCAAATCAACCGCTCCATCAAAGGCCCTAAGGACACCCTCGAAGTGAACCGCTGGGTTTCTCGTCAATTCTGTCGCCATGATAATCCTCTCATGTACCAAGTTTTGTCAGGCCGACGCCCCACTTCCCTTTTTTAAGTTATAACCGAATATAGCAGAGGCCGGTGTTGCGATGATGTGAAGGATTCTTCACATCGAAAAATAAGTCTTAGGAACCGACGAATTCTCAGTCATAGTCTGTTAAGAAAGGAGAAGTTCCTATGCCATATCGACTGCTTAGACAGGAACACCAAGACCGCCTGATGCGCGCCAGCACCATTCTCCCTGTCATCGTATTTCTGATGGGTCTCTCGATGACGCTGGCAATCGCGTACGTGTTTCAAGAGGCAGAAAACCGCGAGCGCCGATCCGACTGGACCTTGGCAGCGAAAGACTATTCGCGACAAATTGAACTCTCACTTCTCAACAATACCTTAAGAGTCCAGTCGATCATCTCTAACTACGGTCAAAACGCCGTGGCTTTTCGAAACCAACGATACGCCATCGAAGAGATGCTCAAACACACCGATTTCAAACGTGTGGCAATCCTGCGACGAGTCGACGACAACAAGGCGGAAATTCTGCCAGTCTTAAAGCGCGTGTTCTTAATCCGACTTCAAGACGATCCGATCCCAACAACGAATGCTCCGTACATTGAATCCGTATCCGTTCGCAAAAAGATCAAAATGATGGCTGCAAGCGGCGAACAAACCGCGATGACCATTCATCGTGGAAAAACTCTCGATACGATGTTGTTGATCATCCATCTCGCATCGAGCCACAATGAATACGCTGTTTTCGCGACTCCAGTGGCCCGGTTCTTTGCCGATTCGCAGCCGAACTCCACCGTCTCCGCGCTGATTTCCGATAACGAAACCGGATCAAGAGCCGGTATACATTGGAAGAACGACCAAGCCACGGTCGTCAGCGACCCTGAAGCCGTTAAAAGCCTCATCGAAAACTCCGACCCGCTGGTGCAAGCTTCCCTTGATTCCGGTCAGCTAGGAGTTTCGCTGAAATGGCTTGCCGAGCCCAAGCCGATTTTCGGTCCGCTGTATTGGACAATCGCCGGCACGGGCTTCATCATCATGGTTTTGATTTCTCTTCTTCTACGCTTCATTCTCGACCAAAACCGAAAAATCGCGGACCTTGTCCTGAATCGCACCCTAGCTCTTGAATCAGCGCTCAACGAGGCAACCGAAGCCAATCTGGCCAAAACCAGGTTCTTAGCCAACGTCAGTCACGAGCTTCGTACGCCGCTCAACATTATCCTCGGCATGCTCGATCTCGTTGAAGAAAGAAGCCACGACCCAAAGGTCCGTGAATTCGTCGGAACCATGAAAGTGTCGGGAGATTCGCTGCTTCGTCTGATTTCAGACCTTTTGGAAATCGCCAAGAAGGATCATCACGATTTGCCAATTAAAAACGTTCCGTTCCGCACGCCAAATTTTTTCGAGGAAATCGGTCGCTTGATCGCACCGGAATGCCGAAGAAAAGGTCTTGGTTTTCAAATCTATATCGCACCAGAGGTTCCCTCCGCTATGCGCGGAGATCCGTCACGCGTGCGCCAGGTGCTTTTAAATCTTCTACGTAACTCAATCAAATACACGACCGAAGGAAACGTCGAACTCGTCGTCTCGACAGTGACTCACGCCGCGGCCTCCGCCGAGGGAGTGACCTCTCTTCGCATGGCGGTGACCGACACAGGCGTTGGGATTCCAACCACCAAGTTCAAAGACATCTTCGAACGCTTTGTCCAATTGGATAGCTCCAAAATTCTGGGACAAGGTGGTGTCGGCCTTGGGCTTTCCATTGTGAAAGACCTCGTCAGTCGCATGGGCGGAAACATCACGGTGCAATCAGCCCCCGGCGTTGGCTCGACCTTCGCCGTCGACCTGGATTTTGAAATTATAGACGCTAGTTCCTGGGTGAACTCGTTTGCCAATCCGGCTGGCACGGTCAAAACCGCCGTGGTGACCGAGCGCGGGACCTTCGCGAATCGGCTCATGCGCACTCTTAGCGGAACGACAGCCGAACTCGTCACTGTTTCGGAAAGCGACTTCAATTCAGGCGTCGGCATTTCTGACTTTAAATACTTCATCATTGATGCCGAATTGAAAATCGATCGCTCCATCGCGCGCGATCGCCTGAATGGAAAATCAGTTGTGATCATCGGCGAGGATTCCGACCTGAAAAACTTGAGTACGGTAAAACGCCTCGAAGTCTTGGACGACCACCCGGTGATCCCGTCTTCGCTTCTGAGAGCGCTTGGTTTCCGACGTATGAGCAAAGACGGCGCGACTAGCTCGGCGCCTTCTGTTAGTCAGCCACCGTCCAGCTCACCGACAAGATCTCTGAGTCTTCTGATCGCCGACGACGACGAAAGCAATCGCCACCTCTACGAAGCTTATTTCACCGGGCAGCCGTGGAAGCTTCATTTTGCGACCAATGGGCAAGAGGCATTTGAATCCTACAAATCTGTAAAGCCCGACATTGTCATCGCGGATTTGCGCATGCCCGTCATGGACGGCTTCGAAATGACCGAGCAGGTCCGATCTTATGAACGTTCCCAAGGCCTTGTGGTAACACCGATCATCCTTGTCACGGCCGACGCATTGGAAGAGACAGCCGAGGCGGCCAAGCGGCATGGGGTTTCGTACTTCCTAACAAAGCCGATTAGAAAAAATAAAATTCTAGAAGCCATCAACCAGGCGGCGGCGGAAGAACCTATCAGTCTCTCAGCCGTGAGTGAGCGTCCGACCCCATGACCCAGAAAAACGTCGCAGCCGCCATGAGTCTGGCCGGCGCTTTCATGATCGGTCTCGACTTCAGCGGAAGCCGAGACACCATCATCGTCCCGCTTTTCTATGAGGCTTCCGTGTTTCGCGATCTCTGGGGACTTTTGGGTTTGAAGATCGCTCTTATCGGAAGCTACCTCTACTGGGGAGCAAAACCCAGAGTTCTTCTTCTCGGAGCCCTTTCTACAGTAGTGGCCTGGCTCAGTCTCTACTCCGCTACGGGAGCATTTGTTCCGCAAGTGGTTCTCAACTGTCTCTTCATGGCTGTGATTCTCGCGCCCGGCCTAAAAGAGACAACAACCAAAATGCTAGCTGCTCTCTTCGCATCGAGCATTTTCCTTTTGGCGGGACTGCAAAAGATCAATGCCCTCTACCTCTCAGGTCTTGAGTTCCAATCACCGGCAGGTTTTATCGCCTACTATCTCCACTTTTTCGGACCGCTGCCGACATGGCTTGCGACCGAGGTCTTGCCGCCGCTTTCTATTGCCCTTGAACTTTCAATTGGAATTGGGCTTTTGTATCGTCCGAAAATATTCGCGCACTTGGCGACGCTCTTTATTTTGTCCCTGATGTACATACACCCACCGCTGGCCCTTCCGTATTTCACATTTGCCGCGGCGGCTGTTTTAATTGATCCCGAATTCGCGGCCAATCTCCAGCGACGGCTGGGGAAAATTCCTCTTCAGTCAGCCTTTACGTGGCTTGTTGTTCTTCTTGTCTTTCAAAGCCTACGAGGAATTGGCGGGAAATCGGCCGTCGCGTTTTTATGGTTTCCAGCGGCATTCGCGACAGTTTTCATAGGACTTCAAGTTAGTCACATTCTTCAAATGCTTCGCACCGATGGTTCTTTTAAGGAAACACTTCCCTACAAAGCGCAATGGAGAAGTTTATTGCAAGGGCCTGCTCGTTTCGGAACGGCACTGATTGCGTTCATGCTGCTCACTCCGGCTCTTCATTCGATTGGAGCCCCTTCACCGCTTGGTTTTTCGATGTTTTCCGCCAACACGGCAACCCTCAACCCCCAACGAGCCCGCCAGATGCCCAGACTCGAAATTCAAGACGAGACCACTTGTCGTGCGCTACAAGGGAAGCTGATACGCCTGATCGTGATCGACGTCACTTTGTCGATCACGAAAACCGGCTGCGCCATTGCGGCGCCGACCGTTTCGGGCCTTCAGTACACAAAAGAGCGATTGTGCGAGAACCTACCGGCATCTTGTTCTGATATGACGATCAGATGACGGTCCCGATAGGCCTCACACCGGCCTCTTTTTCTAACGACCAAGTTTCGCTAAAACATGCGATTTGGCGACTTGAAACTCACGAATAAGCTCAATGCGTTTCGAACGACTTTCGAACAACTTCTCCGATGCCCCTAGCACATCGGGCGAGTTTTTAACTCCTCGTGCGTACTCCGACTGTGTCATCTTGTAGTATCGTTCGGCACGAGCGATATTGACCTCGGCGTCGTGGACCTGATCGTGAAGAAACCGAAGTTCTGAAACCTCGTTCTCCATATGAGCCTCGACCTCACGTCGCTTGAACTCGGCTCGCTCGAAGTCGGCGGCGGCCTCCTTATTCAAAGCCACGGCCTCCCTTCTTGAGCCGACAAGATCGTCTGTTTGAATCGAGAGCCGAAGTCCCAACACCGTTTCATCCCGTCTTCCAGGACTTCCCGGTGTCGACTCTTCTTCTCTTTCATTGAAACGCTTGTACCCGGCGAAGGCTTCCACCTTCGGCAGCCAAACACGACGCTCCTTTGATGCCGCTAACTCAGCCTTCTTGCCTCGAAGAATATCGTCTCGAAAGAGAAACTCATGATCCTTGGCTTCATGCTTTAACATATCCTCAAAGTCGTGATTGTGCTCCATCTTTTCGGGAAGGCGAAGCTTCGCTTTTGCATCAAACCCCAATGCAACCGCAAACTGTCGGTAGGTGTTTTCTTGCTTGAGCCTCGCCTCCGCCAAGTCACGCTTCAAATCGACCGCTTTCATCTCAAACTCGACACGGTCCGATTCCGTCGCGACACCGCTGCGAATCCGACGTTCCGCCGAACTTAAGTTTTGCGAGTTGATCTTTAGCATCGAGTCCAACAAGTCGATTCGCTCTTTGCCGGCGATAAGCTCCCAAAACCGCGTTCTCGCCGATCGCAGTTCTTCCGAAAGAACCTGCTCGCGAACGACGGCTCGTCGTTCAGACTCGATCGAACGCATATCGGATTCGACACGATCCTTGCCGCCGTTATAGAGATTCGACTTGAGCTCAGCACCGTACGTCGGTTCCGTTCGCCAGTCCGTTTGATCGATCTTAAAGGCCTCTTGCGCCCCATGAATCTCAAGCCTCGGCAGAAACGACCGTCCAAGGCTTCCCCGCCTAGACTCCGCGGCCTCCTTCTCAAGACTTGCCGCACGAACGCGCGCATTGCGCTCTTCCAAAAGACTCTTAAGGTTCTCGAACTTCACCTCGACAACCGCTCCCTCATCTTTGGCCAAAAGCCCTTGAGGGACAGCCATCAGCGCACCCGCCACAAAAGCGAGTCGCCACAAAATAGACTTCGTCATCATACGCTCCTCACTTCCTAGGCTCGATTGTGAACTTTAGATCGATTGGCTTTGGTTCACTCGTTTGCTTCACCGAGAGAACAAGCGTGTAGCGATGAGCACCCTTGGCATCGAAGCTCGATTCAAATGAATCCGACTTCGCAGATACGAGGAGATCAATAGGCCCTTTGGTTCGTGGCAAAATCGCTTTGGCTTCCACCTTCACATCGGCCATGGCATAGGGCTTCACATCTTTGTCATAGACGTAGATCTTGAGATCTTTTCCCTTCGCCACCACTTCCACATAACCTTCGTGCAAAGGCTGAATGATTCCGCCCTTTGGGGCGCTGACGACTTTTGGGGCATCGTGTTCTTTGCCCTCGTGAGCATTCGCGACCAAACCGCCAACGATCGACGATACAACCAATACGAAAACCGACAATGTTTGAACGAAACGTTTCATGAGAATTCTCCTTTATAAATTAAACCTGTTCTACACCTTCATCTTTGACGTAATGCTCGGCCGATCGTCTTCCAAAACGATAGAAGAGAACCGGCGTCACGATCACATCTAGCAACGTCGAAGTCATAAGCCCTCCGACAATCACGACTGCAACCGGATGCAAAACCTCGCTGCCCGGTTGACCTTTGGCAAACACCAGCGGCATCAACGCCAGTGACGCGACAAGAGCTGTCATCATGACCGGGACCAACCGTTCCTGCGAGCCGCGCACGATCATTTCACGGCTAAAGGTCTCGCCTTCGTACTTCATCAGATGAAGATAGTGCGAGATCATCATGATTCCATTTCGCGAAGCGACCCCACACAGTGTGATGAAACCCACGAGACTTGCGACCGTGATCGTGCGATCTGTCGCAAAGAGCAGGCCGATTCCACCAATGAATGCGAGCGGAATCGTCGCCATGATCTGAGCCGTGATCGCCTTCGACCGGAAGTGTCCGTAGAGCACGAGAGCAATGCCGAATATCGCAAGCGCTCCGAAGAGGAGAACATTGCGAGTGGCTGTCTGCTGACTTTCAAACTGACCGCCATAAACGACGTAGTATCCCTCCGAAAGCTGCACTTTTTCTTCCACTCGCTTTTGAATCTCTCCCACAAGACTCACGAGGTCGCGTCCACTGACGTTGCCGCTTATCACGATTCGTCGTTGGCTGTTTTCGCGATTGATTTCGTTTGGCCCGGTGGTCTCGTAGATATCGGCGACGTCTTTAAGAAGAACCCGACGACCGTCTGGCATGACCTTAAGGACCGTGCTCTCCATCTTCTCCATCGAGGCTCGCGAGTTTTGGTCAAACTGGAAAAACACGTCAAACTGCCGTGTTTCCTCTAAAACCTGGGCCAGCGCTTCGCCATTAAAGGCCGCTTCAAGCAGTTTCGTGACTTCACCAGAACTTAGGCCAAATCGCGCCGCCTCTTCCCGCAAGACATGGATTTTGACCTGAGGGATCAAGCCTTGGCTTTCGACGCGCAAATCGACGAGCCCTTTGACGTCCTGAATCGCCGCCTGAATCTCAAACGACTTTTCTCGAAGCGTCGTGAGATCGGGACCAAAAACCTTGATCGCCAAAGCTGCGCTCACACCAGAAAGCATGTGATCGATCAAATGCGAAATGGGCTGCCCGACATTCACCCCGATTCCGGGAATCGCGTCTTTTAACCGCGTGCGGATTTCGTTGAGCACAACTTCTCGCGGCCGTCCGCCCTCACGGAAGTCGACGTCAACCTCGCTGACATTGACCCCCATGGCGTGTTCGTCCATTTCCGCCCGACCGGTTTTACGAGAAACCGATCTCACCTCCGGCGACTGCAAGATGAGGTTTTCAGCTTGGGCACCTATACGATTGGACTCCGTCAAACTCGTGCCCGGAGTCGCAACCAGCGAGATCATAGCCGTGCCTTCGTTGAACTTCGGCAGGAAGTCGCGCCCCATAAACGGCACCAATCCCATAGCTACGACAAATAATCCGATCGCTAAACCAACGACCAATGTCGAACGCGGAAGTGCCCACTCAAGAACTTTACGATCAAGTCCCTTAAGCCACGTAACCAGACTGGTATCTTTGTGCTCTTTGAGATTTCCCTTGAGAAAGAACGAACAAAGAACCGGCGTCAACGTAAGCGAAACCAGAAGCGACGCAAACAAAGCCGCAAGATACGCGACCCCCAACGGAGCAAATAGTCGCCCCTCAAGACCCGAAAGATTAAAGAGCGGCAAAAATACGAGCGCGATAATGACCGTGGCCAACACGATGGAGTTTCGAACCTCACTGGAAGCATCGTAGATAACGCTTAAAACCGAGCGAGGTTTTTCGGACGCCGAGTTTTCGCGAAGACGCCGGTAGATATTCTCCACATCAACAATCGAATCGTCCACGAGTTCGCCGATCGCGATGGCAAGGCCGCCAAGAGTCATCGTGTTCACGGTAAGACCAAAGAGTTTAAACACGATGGCCGTGAACAAAAACGAAACCGGAATCGCCGTCAGCGTGATCACCGACATACGAAGATTCGCCAAGAACAAGAACAGGACGACAAAAACCAAGACCGTCCCGAACTGAAGCTTGCCAAGAATCCCGCTGATCGAAGATTCAATGAAGTCCGCCTGCTTGAAGACATCCGGATTCACGACGACCGATTTCGGAAGCGCTGGACGAAGCTCTTCGAGCGCTTTTTCTATGTCTTGCGTGATTCGAACCGTGTCGGCTCCGGGCTGCTTTTGAATCGTCATCACGACAGAAGGCTTTCCGTTGTAGCTGCCGTCTCCCCGCTTTAAGCGAGCCCCGATTTTCACTTCGGCAATATCTTCGACCAAGACCGGGCGACCAAAGTGAAGCCCGACAAGTGTCTTTTTGACGTCTTCAAGGTCGCGAACAACCCCGATGTTACGCACCAAATACTCAGCCTTGTCGCGCTCTAGAAACCCACCTGTCGTGTTCTGACTGATCTGGGCCAGCTCGTGATCGATCTGTTCGATGGTCAGCTGATACCGGTTCAATTTTTCTGCCGAGACAAGAATCTGATACTGCTTAAGACCACCGCCAATGGCGATGACTTGGGAGATCCCGGGAATCGTCATCAGCCTTGGACGAATCACCCAGTCCGCAAGACTTCTCAGTTCAAGCGGATCAAGGGCATCGCCATCCGCGACCTCACTGTTTGTCGTCACCGCAATCTGTTGGATCTGCCCCATTAAAGAACCGACAGGCCCCATAATCGGAGTGACGTCTTTTGGAAGTCTCTCCTTGGAAAGATTCAGCTTCTCTTGCACCAATTGGCGCGCGCGATAGATATCAGTGCCCCATTCAAACTCCACGTAAATCGCGGAAAGTCCGATACCTGATTGCGAACGCAGGCGCTCAACACCGGGTAACCCATTGAGATAGCTCTCAACAGGAAGTGTGACTCGTGTCTCCACCTCTTCCGGAGCCATGCCATGCGCTTCTGTCATGATCGTGACCGTGGGTTTTGTGATATCTGGAAAAACATCGATAGAAAGTTTTGAAATCGTGATCGCACCGTAAACCACCAGAGCTGCCGTCATGGAGACGACAAGCAGTCGATGATTCAGCGCGTACCGAATGAGAGCGTTTAACAAGTTTCCTCCTAAACAAATGAGCCATAAGCCAAAGCGCGCATAAAAACGTCTAAGCGACGCGCTCGAAATGCTACGACCGGATCACGCGGCAAAGGCACGCGCGTCCGTGTTTAGGAGTTATGTCGAGGAGGTTGGAAAGGGCCCTCTAGAAATGGATCGGGCTTAAGAGTCTGAGAGGCTCTCTCAGCATAGATTTGTGCAGCCGAGTCTGTCAGGTCGGCAAGACTTGCAACACGTAAGTAAGGTGAAGCAGAATGATGGCAGCCACCACGATGGTGATGGTGAGTCGTGCAATGTCCGCCCGAACAAGGGCCTTCATGGCAATTTTTTTCGGAACACGGATTGCTTGAAGCATGCAATCCCCCACAGTCGTTGGAATGGTTCACGTGCTGCTCGGCATGATGGCCCGCTTGTTCGGCAACTTGGTAATCGGCAACGGGCGGGCTTGCATGCGCTTGGGCCATAAACGCATTCGCAACAAGAGCCATAAGAATAAAGACGGAGAACAAAGCCCGCTTCATGAGTTTGAGACTATATATTTGAGACGAGTCTGTCCAGTCAGGTTCCGGCCAAAGTCTCATTTGGGGTCAAAATGCCGGGCATATCGCTTGCTCAGCCTCCCTCGTGCCTTAAAAAAGGGGGGGACACAATGACACGTATTTTATCAACAATCTTGGTTTCACTGATCAGTTCACTTTCTGCATCGATCGCGATGGCCGATTCCTTTCAACTCACGAAAGACGGCGTGAGTTGCACCTGTACCTCGAATGACGGAGGAATTGGCGAAGCTACATGCGCCACCGTTTCCCTTCGAAAACTCGGATATGTGACGAGCGACTGCCAGAAAGTCACCAACGATGCGCAGGACATCTGCGCCGCCGAATCACTGGTAAAATCCGGCTACGTAACATCCAGCTGCCTCAGCCTCTAAAGGCGAAAGAAGCGCTTGTGCGAGGGAGCGGTAATTACAGTTGGGCGATCTTGCCTGGATCGCCCACGATCCAAACATGGTCGCCGACTTCGAGCGTGAGTGTCGCATCGGGATTCAACATACGCTGCCCCGAACGCTCGAGTCCGACGACAAGGCCATCGCTTGCTTCGCGAATTCCTGACTCGCGAATGGATTTCCCCACCCACCGGTGGTGATCACCAAGACTCACCGACTTAAGCTCATACTTCATCGCGCCAGGAACCGCCTGTTGAGGACCAACAATCGACGCCGCTCCCGCTTCGTCAGCGACGCGTGCTTCCACGACAGCCGCAAATCGTGTCAGCTGCTCGTCGGTTCCGATAACGATCAGCTTGTCGTATGCCATGACAAACTCGTCGCGACGAGGCGCCAGAATCTGCCGACTGCCCCGCTCGATCATCGCGACCGTGACACCAAACTTTTCGCGCACGCCGATTTCCGAAAGGCGCCTTGCGACAAAGGCGGAATCTGGATTCACCTGAATTCGCGACAAATGCGCGTCCCAGGGCGCCAGCTGAGGAATATTGTTTTTCTTGCGCTCGACCACGTCTTTTTCGTTGAGGTTCGAAAGAAAGCGCTTTTCAAGCCAGATATAGATCTTCGAGAAGTTTTTCGCTCCCAGATATCCGACGACGATGGCGATGGTCGCAACCAGAGCGAACGACCACAGCGCCGAAACAAACTGCGAGATCAAGAACGCGAGAAGAAAATGCGCCATCAAAAGACGCGCACCAAGCATAAAGAGCGCTTGTGTCGTGAGATCTCGAATATCCTCGAGACGATAGCCGCGCGCTTTCATTAAAGCCGCGCCATTCACGATGGCCCATAGAAATGGAAGTGCCGCAAAAAGTGAAACCGTGATGCTCACGACCTCCGGCATCCACCCCTCGCCAAAACGTTCCTGGAGAAATGGAAACAGCCAGAGTTTGGCGGAAATGCCGATCGCCACCACCAAGATCGTATTCAAGAAGAGCCGCAAAATCTCTCCCTGCAAACTCGACCCCTGCTCGGTAAGACTCTGACTCTTGATATCCCCCGAGGCGCGATTTCGAATCGAAGGCGGAAGCTTCGCAATCAGCCATTCCGCAAACGGGTCACTGGCACGAATCAAATACGGCGTGCTCAAAGTCGTGATGGCCGAAACCGCGACAGCCAGCGGATAGAGGAAGTCCGAGATGACTTTCAAACTTAGACCAAGTGTGGCGATGATGAACGAAAACTCTCCGATCTGCGCCAAGCTCATACCGCTTTGCACGGAAGTTCGAATACTTTGCCCACCCATCAAAGCCCCGATGGACGTGCTGAGAGCTTTTCCAAAAATCGTCACGAAGGTGACCGCCGCGATGGCTCCCCAGTGTCCTTTAAGAGGAGTCAACTCGATCAACATTCCGACCGAGACAAAGAAGATCGCGGCAAAGAGATCGCGCACCGGCTTCAACGTGTGCTCGATTTTTTCACCATCCGGAGTCTCGGCCAAGATCGAGCCCATGATAAAGGCTCCAAGTGCCGGTGAAAACCCCGCATGCGTGGCAAGGGTCACCATCAAGAGGCAAAGACCTAGCGAGACGATCAGCGTCGTCTCTTCATTCATGAATTTACGCGTAGCTCGCAAAAACCAAGGAACGAGAAAAATGCCGGCCACAAACCAGATAGAAAGAAAGAATCCAAGCTTGGCCGTAGATAGAAGCAGCTGAGAGCCTTCGAAGGAATGTGTCACCGCGATGGTCGAAAGCAAAACCAAGAGCAGGATAGCAAAGAGATCCTCGACAATGAGGACCCCGAACACGAGTTGGACAAACCCCCGTTGTCGGAAGCCGAGTTCATCAAACGCCCGGATGATAATCGTCGTCGAAGAGATCGAGAGAATACCGCCCAAGAACAGGCTATCCATGGAGTTCCAACCGAACGCCTGTCCCGTTAGAAACCCGAGCCCCAACATAAAGACGACTTCAGTTAGCGCGGTGATCGACGCGCCACGCCCCACAGCCATGAGCTTTTTGAAACTGAACTCGAGCCCGAGACCGAAAAGCAAAACGATAACGCCGATCTCTGCCCAGATCTTGATCGCATCCTTTTCTTCCACCGTCGGAAAAAAGCTCACCTCGGGTCCGACGAGAAACCCCGCTATCAAATACCCAAGAACGACTGGCTGACCGATCTTCTTAAAGAGGATCGTCACAACACCGGCGATAAGGAGAATCATTCCCAGGTCGGATATCAGTGGTGGCAGATGTAGAATAGAGACCTCACTCTCTTCAATGCGGAAGCCGTCAATGTAGGAGCCCCGTATCTTACGACCCTCGAATCATGCGCATCCACGTTTTTCTTCGATAACGAATGCTATCGATGACGATGCCCATAAAATGAACCAAAACCAATACTTTTACTGCGTTGGCAAATGCCTCGTGAAGCTCCTGGAGCCATTCTTCGCCCCAAAATGCATCGAGCCCCATCATAAAACCAGAGACCGCAAGCGCTACAACCAAGAGCCATAAAAAAACGTAGGTCCAAGCAGCCAGCGGGTTATGTCCGGCAGCCTGCTCAGCGCCTCCTGGTTCACGAAAGCCCGCTTTCATATAACCAAGCACCTGACTTGGCGCCAGCGGCTGAGACGACCAACGCGAAGCTTCGGCGCCGAAGAAGCCCCAAACCGAGCGAAACAGCACAGTGACAAGCGCCACGTAGCCCGTCCATTGATGAAAGACCTCGCCACTCTCGAGAACAAACAAGTTCAGAGTCACGCATATGGCCAAACACCAATGGCCCAACCGCGTGGGCCTGTCCCAAATGGTTTTCACTTCTCGATCTTTTCTTTTTCGATCTTGCCGGTCACGGGATGAAAGTAGATTTCGACCTTCTTTCCTTCCTTGTTCCAGCCGTAGATTTCGTAGCAGTTGCCAGATGTCACCTTGAAGACCTTGATCTTATAACCGTCGGCCACGAGCTTCTTCTGAAACTCCTTTTGATCCTGCCAACCGGCCTTGTCTTTTGTGCACTCAGGTCCGGCAAATGCGGACTCGACTCCCAAGAGCGAAGCCAAAATACACAAACCAAGACCAAGGTTTTTCACGACAGACATATTTTTAGAAAGTCTCATTTCTCACCTCCAACTAAGAGAATTCCCAATCCAAACAGAAAAAACAATCCGCAGGCAAATACTCTCACCCATTTCATCGGGATCCGTTTCAAGAGTTTTTCACCTAGAAAAATAGCAAGGGCATTCGAAGCCATCATACCCATGGTCGTCCCGATCGTAACAATCCAGATCTGGCTAAATCGTGCCCCCAGCGCCACTGTCGCTAGCTGTGTCTTGTCACCCATTTCGGCAAAAAAGAAAGCCACGACGGTGGTGAAGAAGGCGCCAAAACGACCCGACTCCTTAAACTCTTCTTCCTTATCTGGAATCAGAATCCAGAGTGCAAAACCGAAGAAGAGAATCGCCAGCGACCACTTCAGCACAACCGGGCTGAAGTAGGATGCTAAAAAGCCGCCGGCCCACGATGCCAGTGCATGATTAAGCACCGTGGCAACAAACACCCCGGCCAGAATCACCCAAGGTTGCCGATAGCGGGCCGCCAGCAGCAACGCCAAGAGCTGGGTTTTGTCCCCCATCTCGCCGGCGAAGACGAGAAAAAATGAGTTCAAGAGCGCGGACATATTGGAATCCGCGGCGAACGACGAGAACGCTTCCATGTGGCCTCCATGAGGTCAGTTAGTAGCCATGAAGAACATTTCGCCTATTCAGCTTTTGTGAATTTCGGAAGCCCCGTTCACTCATCTGATTTTTGACGAAAGACTGCATGGCGTTTGTTAAAACACCTTTGTCAGTCTCGTCAAAAAATCGCGAAGGTCCGTGTCGTGAAGACTTGGAAGCTTCGAGAGTTTTTGTATGCACCGGGGCCGCTTGTGCCCAGTATGTCGACGCATACTTCGATCCCGCGTGGGAACCGAACGACTACTCCCTTAACAGGTC
>CAUJGS010000002.1 GCA_963170185.1 Bdellovibrionota bacterium | reverse complement strand
CGTATCCCCGAAAATCTGCCTCTCGACGCGGCCGCGCCACTGCTGTGCGCGGGTATCACGTTGTATTCGCCGCTGGCGCACTGGAAGGCGGGACCTGGTAAGAAGGTTGCGATCGTCGGGATGGGTGGCCTAGGGCACATGGGCGTGAAGATCGCATCTGCGATGGGCGCGCATGTGACCGTGCTCAGTCATTCGACAAGAAAAATGGAAGACGCCAAAGCGTTTGGGGCCAAAGAGTTTTACGCGACATCAAACCCCGATACGTTCAAACAGCTTCGCGGAAAATTTGACCTCATTATCAATACGGTTTCCGTCGGCGTCGATTGGAACCAACTGCTTGGGCTGCTTCGGCTTGACGGTTCATTGGTCGTGGTCGGAATTCCCGAAGAGGCGGTTCCGGTGGGGGCGTTTTCGTTGATCGGCGGCCGACGCAGTCTTGCCGGGTCGTTGATCGGCGGAATTCGCGAAACGCAAGAGATGCTCGATTTCTGCGGGAAACACGGCATTGTTTGCGAGATCGAAAAAATCTCGGCTAGCGATGTGAACAAAGCCTACGAGCGTGTTGTGAAAAGTGACGTGCGCTACAGATTTGTGATCGACACGGCGACAATCACATAGGGGAAAAACTTGGAGCGGCCTCCGTGCCTACTGTCTACTGGGCACGGAGAACTCCATTCGTTCAACAATTGGGTTTACAGGTGTTTTTCAAGCTCGGCTTGAATCTGATCAGCGCCCCACGCGCCATTTCCTGTCAGGTCATTGCGGATCGTGAAAACTCCGCCAGCGAACTCGAGGTCGCCCGCCGAAGGGACCATTTTGATTTCTTTAAGCTTCTCGCGAACCGCTGTTTTTCCCATGTCGTCGGCGCACACGGCTTTGAACGTCTCTTCGAGACGGTTAAACATGTAGTCCGTGGCTTTTTTGTTTGAGCAGATCCACTGACAGTCAGAGTGGTTTTCGACCGCTCCCCAGTCAAAAGTGAGTGTCACCTCATAGCCGAGGATGTTCTTCATGTTCTCGGCAAAAGGTTTAAATTCTTGCTCTTGAGCAGTTGCGACGAGACGACGTTCAGCTAATCCCATTTTGTCCTCCTTGAAGGGATGTGTTGAAATATATTGTCTTTTTAAAGAGCGGCTTCGATGGCTGACTTTACGGCTTCGAAGCTCACTTTGGTTCCCTGCGCATCGCTGGGAATTCTCAGCGTGCCGTCATGGAAACTGGTTTCAAGCACTGAACCGGTGCTGAAGGTGAGGGCGATGGCTTTGACTTTCTCCAAAGCCTCTCGCCCCATGCTGTCGGAGTTTAAAGAGCGAACCGAAGCTGCCGCTTCGCGTGCAAGACGCCGCAGGTGATTAAACTCGAGTCCGGTTTGTGGGAACTCTTCCCAGGAAACGACGAGCTCGATATTTTTCCCCAATTCGGTCATGGCTTTCACCCAGAGTTCGGTGATTTCGCGCTTTGCCTGTAAGCGCGAAAGCGGCTCTTCATTGAGAGGTGCCGCGATATTTCCAAAGGAAAGCAGATGAGTCCAACTTGTCGGCTCGTGAAGACGAAGAGCCGTGATGAAACCACAGTCGATATAGGTGAGTTCCCTTATAGGACCGTTGCTTTGGAAGCTTTGATTGGCGTTTTGAAATGTCTCAAGCGCTGCAAGAAAGCGATGATTGCGTTGCACGACTTTGACCGGCGTTCCCTGCAAGGTTTGTCCCGAAGTTAAAAGCAAATCGAACACCGGAAGTTTTTCGCCGTTTGGTGTGCGCTTGGCGTGATCCGCGAAGAATTCGAGAACATAGCCTGGGTCGGCCAATTCGATGGCATCTGAAAGACGCGCGTAACGACCAGACATCGTGATCACCTCAATGCGATTTTTTAAAGACAAGAGCCAGTCCGATTAGGCCACGAAGATTTTCGGCGGACAAACTAAGACCAAGTAATCTGGGCCCGCCTCGACCACGGCGCGTTTCATGTGCGTGAACTACAGTTTTGAATCAGTTGGCGAAAATGATTGAGGTCCAGCGGCGTCGAGCCGAGAAGCCAAGATGAAAACCGCCGTAATAGTCGCCGTTACCACTGATATTGAAATCTGCCATACCAAAGAAGGGGAGCAAGATTGAAACCATAATCGGAAACGACTCAAGATGAGAAACCGAAGCGGTTAACAGAAGTTAGAGGTGTTTCGCTATGGAACAAATCGATTTCAGGTGCCAGCTTCCTGACCCTGGAGGAATATTAGACACATTGTTAGGTAGGCTAGGCTGTTTCCGCAAATTTATATCGAATGCCTCGGCCTGCGCCGTGTCTTTGTAGAAGGTTTTCTTCCGTCGCCCATCGCAAGAAATAGCGCGCGGTGCGGTCCGCGATCTTGAGATGATTGGCGACATCGTGCGTGGAAAAATCTTGTCCGCGCAAATGCTCCAAGTTGTCGAGCCAGCCATAGTAGAGCTGAAAGCGTGTCGGTTCGTTTCGCGCCGATACGTCGTGAAACTGAAAACCGTAGGGCTCGCCAGCGGCCAAGCGATAGCCGTCTCGATCGTTGAGAATGTCTAGAGGAATCGAGCTTTCATCGAGCCAGGCTCGCAAGCGGTGAATCAGAAAGGCAACACGCTGTGGGCTTGAAGTGTAGTTGAAGTGTTCGCCGGGGTAGGCAAACGAGTGCAGAGATCCAACCATAAATGGGCGATAGAGATCCGACGTGAGAGCACGCAGGGCTTTGTGCAATACGCGCTCTTTTGGAAGACGGATATCGCTTTGCCCAAGCTCGGTCGCCGCTTGGAGGTCGAACACACGGTCCGGTGCCGTGACTCCAGACAAAGTCATGGCGTGCAACTTGGGAATTTCCAGCCAATCCGATGTGGTTCGTCGAATACGGTCGCGATAGGACAGATGTGGGGTGCCGAAGAACACCTTTAACATCAAATCGCGATCTTTTCGGGCCAGAGCAAGGTGGTAGTCACAATCCCGCACGGTTTCCCAATGGTTGAGTTTGGTTGCGCGTGCCTTTAGCGCTTGCGCCGCCTCCTGTGAGTTTAGGCTGCTTGGATTGGTTCGAAGGTGCGCAATCGTGAGCCATTTTTGAACGAAGAGGTCGTCCTCGGTACCGGTCATTTGCGCCAGAATTTCTTCGGCCTCTTTTAAGCGATCCTCTTGCACCGCTGTTTGTGCCAGTAGCTCAAGGCCATTTCGATGCAGCAGGCTCCAGCCTTCGCGTTTGGTTTCAGGCAAGATGTTTGTCAAAAGCGCGCGGCCCTCTGCGAGTTCACCGAGCGCGACATGGGAGGCCGCAAGATTCACGCTCGCAATCATTTTTTGATAAGCCGTGAGGTTTTGATCTTGGGCATAGGCCCGGAGATATCCGATGGCTTCGCGGTAGTTCCAGGTGCGAATTTTGGAAAAGGCTTTTGCGATTAGGACTTCAGGATGTGTGGGACTGGCCGTTTCCAAAACATGATCACATTCCTCGTGAGCGCCCAGCCCCAAGAGAATGAGGCCGTAGGTTGCAAGCTCCTCTGGAGTTGGCGGTGGCGCGATAGGGGTTTTGGGTCGAACGATGGGAGCCATGATTTGCATGGCGAGAGCAAACAAACCGGCGCGCCGTGCGAGGCTGGCGGCAGGGCTTCGTTTGGCTCGTGCCAACGTTTGATCTTTCACATGGCTTTTCAAGAGCAAAAGGAGTCGGCGCGCGTCTTTACGCTCGCCACTTCGCATTTTGTTTTCCGCCGCCGTTAGAATCTGATCGATGGTCAAAAGAGGCTCCGCCAGTGGGCTTCATCATATCAGGCTTAGCGTCGGACACCCAATGTCGACTTTGAAACGGAGGCTTTTAGAGGGGTCTTTTGAGTGCAAAAGGCCGGGGTAGTGAGGCAATTCGAGACGAAAGTGGCCGATGTCGGAATCGAACTCGACTTCGGAATAAATCATTTTTCCACGGCGGCGGAACTTGGCGATACCCGTGACTTCCAACGGGAGTTCGCCAAAGAGAAACTGTCCAATGAATGGCGAGTAGTGGGTGAAGCTTCCTTTACGAAGAATCAAAGGGTTTTCTAATTCGCGAATTTCAAATTGCACGCTAGGTCCGGCATGTCTCCCGCGGTGAATTTGATTGAGCGA
>CAUJGS010000001.1 GCA_963170185.1 Bdellovibrionota bacterium | reverse complement strand
TGACCGATAGCCCCTTGCGGCGAAGACGTGGATCTGGGTATTTAAGAACTTCTAGTTTCACTAAGGGCGCAATCTAGCCGACCCCGGGCATTTGGACAAGGCTCGAAGCCTTTTCCAATGCAGCCATAACCGCGATTAATTCGATTTCAGCCAAGAACTGCCCTGAAAACCGACCGTCGAGGCTAAATTACCTTGCCGTACCTTTGTTTTTCCCAGTCGACCCGTCTCGATCTCCTAAAGAATTGCGCGGGAAAGCTTCGAGACAAGACTCCATCATGTGGCTGCGAGCGCACTCTTCGCTTGATATAAACCCGCTGTCAGATCCCAACCAAGCCTAACTCACATCGCTGCCTTTGCAGAGGAAGCCAGTGGACTGTGGCGCTAACTCTTTGCCGGCCGTAATTGATCCGTCACGCAAAGCTGCAACGATGACGCCTTTTCTCTTTAGCAGGGTAATTGGGCGCCATGTGTAGAAGATTTCTTCCAATTGCTTTTGCGAGCGAAGCGCCACTTCCACTTTTGGCTTCAGCGATTCTTTAATTTTTCTCTGTCTGGCCGCCTCTGTCTCCAACTCGGACTTAACAGGTGCAGGAAAATCAAATTTGAGGAAGCCCTCGAGTCGCTTGATCCGCGCATCTGCGATCTCACTTGAGTGCAGAGCCGAATAGGTCTCTTCGTAAGCCTTCTGCTTTTGAGCGAGATCCGCAAAAGAAGTCTGTCGAATCACGACGATTTCGTCGAACTCCGGCAAAGTGGCCTTGGCTCGGTCAGATTCCAGCTGTAGCAGTCGTCGATT
Organism: Bdellovibrionota bacterium; assembly: GCA_963170185.1. Lineage (GTDB taxonomy): Bacteria > Bdellovibrionota > Bdellovibrionia > Bdellovibrionales > JAMPXM01. The sequence continues at coordinate 13,235 of CAUJGS010000001.1, read as the reverse complement.
CGCGTCGGCAACTTCTCCGGCTTGAATGGCGGCCTCAAGAGCCTGGCGCTGAGTATTGGCATTCTTGAGTCGCTTAGTTCCAATATACTTCCCACCCGAATCCCACTTGTCGACACGTTCTTCGACCAGCGAATTGCGAACGAGAAAATCGGTAAGTTTTGATGTTGCCTCGGTTTGCTTCGCTTGCGCTCGCTCTTGCTTTTGTGAAGCCTCCGAGATTTGCTTGTTAAAGTAATCCAATGACTTTCTTAAATTTGGCGTGTCTCTCGTAAGTCCGAGAATTGATTCACGCTGTGTCTCCAAGCGCTTTAATTCTGACCGAGCATCATTGAGCTGTGTTTTTGCGTCGGCATCGCGCTTTGCGAGTTCCTCATATTCGGCCTTCACTTTGTCGTCGATGTTCATTTCTAAAGGCTGAGAAGCAATCGCCGCCTCCGCAATCTTCATCGATTTTCGAACATCTGAAACAAGAAACGTATCAACTTTCATATTCTCGCCAAGTCTATCGACACGCGTGCCGAACTCGCTTTGCGAAAGCATTCGACTTAGCGCGGTTCCACATTCTCCTGCAGGATGGCTCCCCGCGGACTTAGCATTTGCTTGAAGAGCGAAAAGCGAGAGCGCTAAAAATGAGTAGAGTCCGAGGCGATGCATGCATACTCCATTTCACGAAAGATGAATTCAGGCCACCCGCGCTGGCCCCCGCTAGGTCCTGTTCTAAATATTAGCATAACGAAAGTGTCGGTGAATCGGATTCCGGCGAGCGCAAACTAAAGAAAGAGACCTCGACCTTCTTCTAGCGTTTCAACACAATCTTCATCAGTGACGTCCCTAACGTCTGAGGCGCACCATCATGAAAACCGCAAACGCGATCATGGCGACGTTGGGAACCCAGGCCGCCAGCACGGGCGGCAAGGCTCCGTGACGACCAAGCGTGAGACCTGACGAATAAAATGCCCAGTAAGCAAATGCGAGACCTATCGTGATCCCGACGTTGAACGCGGCAGAACCGGATCGTGCTTTACCGACAGAAAACGGAATGCCGATGAGGCTCATCACAAATGCCGCCCAAGCGAAACTGAGTTTCCCATGGTAGTCGACTTCGTAGCGAACGGTGTCGAGCCCACTGGCTTTGTTCTTCTCGATGAAGCGACTGAGTTCTTTTAGCGAAAGCGCATCTGTGCTCTGCCCGCTGCTTTGCAAATCCTTGGCGTCTTCTTCCACCTTGATGCGCTTTTGCTTAAAGGCTTGCGTGATCGGCACGGTCGAATCCGGTGGGAAGATCGTGACTGTCCCTTTTTCTAGATCCCAATTCGAGCCCAATAGCTTCACGCTCTCTGCCGTGATCATCTGCGCGAGTTTCCAAGATGCATCGAACTGGTACATGGTAAGACCCATCGCCGTCGCCTGATCCGGTTGAAGCGTCTTGATGTTGTAGAGCGAATTCCCGCTGCGATACCAGATGCGATCTGTCTTTACCGTGGAGTAGAGCCCCGGCTGTTTGCGAATCTCCACGTAGTAGACGTAATTTTTCTTCTGATTGAGATGAGGCACGATGCGATCGTTTAAAAAGAAGCCAATCGAAGCCACCAAGATCACCGGTGCCAAAATCGGAAGACTCACGCGCGCAAGACTCATCCCGCTTGCAAAGAGGGCGATCAGTTCGTTGGACTTGCCTAAAGCTCCTAAAGTGAAGACGACTCCCATCAAGCAGGCCACCGGGAGCATCTGGTAGATCAGGGCCGGAAGCGACAAGAGGTAGTACGAAATAATGGCGTCGGCGCCGGCGTCGCTACGGACGAAGTTCGACATGTAGTCGATTGTCACAAAAAGGGTCACAAACACGATCAGACCGCCTAGGAAATACCCCAGAAAGAGCCTTGCGATGTAGCGGTCGATGATTGAGATCATGATTCAGCTTACGGCGGGCCGCACCATTCGTCACCCCCTTGACAGTTTTCTTGAGGGAGGTTTCACTGAATTATGGCATTGCGCGTCTTGCTGGCAGATGAAAGCGTCACAATCAAAAAAGTCATCCAATTGGCGCTTCAAGACTTCGCCGTCGAAGTGAAGGCTGTGCCGGTTGGGCTCGATGTTTTGGAAGTTTCCAAATCCTTTCAGCCGGACCTCGTGTTTGCCGACATCTTGCTACAAAAACGTTCGGGCTACGATGTTTGCCGCGATCTCAAAAAAGACGTTCAGACGGCTGCAATCCCCGTGATCTTGATGTGGAGCTCGTTCATGGAGCTCGACCAAAAACAGGTCGACGCCTGCGGAGCGGATGGTCGCCTAGAAAAGCCTTTCGAAGTCGAAGCACTTCGAAAACTTGTTTTAGATCTCGTGCCACGCACGCGCTCGCAGCGCCTTGCGACCTTCCTCGAATATCCGGCGACGATAGCTGCCCCTTTGAAATCAGAAGTCGCGGAGGCCGCTAAAAACCGGCCACCTCCAGTGGAAAAAGCACCGCCGACAGGCACGCTTTCGGGAATGGGTGACAACACCGGTACGTTCTCGACAGCGGTGAGGCCGCAGCCACCAAAAGGTCCGCCGCCACTTACGATACCCATGCCGGGAGCGACGGCGTCGACGGCGCCCGCCGCAACTTCGTCCCCCGCCCCCGTCGCAGGCGAGCCGCCACCGACAGGGTCCTACACACCAGCTATTCCAGATCGTCCGCAAGTCGCTCCGCCAGCGGCAGCGCAAACTGCGCCTCCAGCGAACTTCACTCTTGGAGCCGGGACGGCCGAAACTAGTCTTTCGGAAAACTCCTCTCCAATGTTCCCAACCGGATTCACGGACCCTGGTGCTCGACCAAACAAGCCACCAACTCCACCGCCGGATCTTTCACTAAATACGTCACCACGGCCGGAAAAAACCGAAGCCCCACTGGGTGCTCTGCCAGACTTGCAGCTCGACGGGCAAGGTTCTCGCTGGAACATGGAGAGCTTCGAGCCTCTTGATCTCTCCCCGCTGAGTCTTGATGATGATGATGCCGAAGCGGAAGCTTTTGAGCCAATTCGCCTACCCGACTCGGAGCCGACACTTGCGCCCAAACCCGCTCAGGCTATGACACCGTTTGGCCTCGACGATGGCGATCGCGACGAAGACGCCGACAAGTGGTCCAATAAATCTCTAGAAAAATACCGCCTAGCGCCACTTTATCCGGAAGAGTCGCTGGCCGCCGACGATGCCGCCGATCATGTCGCGCAGATGTCGCCGGAGCTTCCCGTTTTCCGCCTGGAAGACCAAGAGGAACAAACTCCCACGGCCCGCATCCCTTCTTCCGCTGAACGCGTCGATCTTGAAAAGACCGAGATTCTTGGACGGCCTGGGAAACCACCGTCGGGACGTCCGCCAGCGCCGGCTTACGATCTCGAACCGCTTGAGCAAACCAACGAAGACGGCGATGTGCCGGAGTTCACACTGAGCGAAGCCGACCAGCGCAATCTGCAAAATCTCGAAATCGAGCGCGTCGAACAAGAAGAACTCACGCGACCCTCAATCGTGCGCGAGCTTTTGAAAGACCCCGACTTTTCGTATGATGAAAATACCGCGCGCCATCAGATTGAGCGCACGGTCGCCCAAGGTGGCGACAACACGTTCGACCTCGGGTCTGCGGGCCGCCCGTCACAGCCATTCGAGCCTTCAGCGCCAACCGAAAAGATATCCACTCGCGTGGAAGACCGGTTGACCAAACGCGAGGAGACTTTTGGCGAAAAGTCTGGCGCATTTGGTCGCGACCGTACGTCCGGTGGGCCTTCAACGGGGTCTTCGCCTCGCATCGCGACACTAGAAGAGCGCATGGCCGCGGAACTCGAACCGCAGCTCGAGCGCGTCGTTGAAAAAATCGTGGCCAATCTCCTTCCAAAAATCGCAGAGAAAATCATCAAGCGAGAACTTGAGCGTCTTCTCGAAGACAGCTAAATCTCGTAAGCGAAACTCTAGCTTTACAGAAAAGGTTTCGAACCGTGAAACTTGCCGACCTCATTCGCGCTGCTCTTAACGAAGACATGCCTCGCGGCGACCTCACAACCGACTGCCTCGGACTTGCTCCACGGTTTGGCCAAGCTCGCCTTATCGCCAAGCAAGACCTGATCCTTTCGGGTACGGCCGCCTTCGAACAAACAGTGGAAATGCTCGAGCCCACCAGCAAAGTGCAGTGGCACTTTCGCGAGGGCGACCGCGTCTTGAACCGGCAAATCATCTGCCATGTCACGGGTGACTTGATCCAAATTTTGAAAGCCGAACGTGTGGCCTTGAACTTTGTCGGCCATCTTTCGGGGATCGCGTCCCTCACCGGTCAGTTCGTGGGACAAGTCGAACACACGTCGACCAAAATCCTCGACACCCGCAAAACGCTTCCTGGATATCGTGAGCTCGAAAAGAAAGCTGTCGCTCACGGTGGCGGAATGAATCATCGTTACAACTTGAGTGACGCGATCTTGGTAAAGGACAATCACATCATGGTCGCAGGCGGACTTCGTCAGGCCGTCGACCGCATTCGCATGAACACTCAGGAAAAAATCGAAATCGAGTGCGGCACCCTAGAGGACGTCAAAGAGGCGATCACTCTGGAAGTCGACCGCATCCTCCTCGACAACATGGACAACGACACCCTTTCCCAAGCCGTGCGCCTGGTGAAGGAGTTCGAAGCACGTTCGGGCAAACGTCTATATACCGAAGCCAGCGGCAACATGTCGTTGAACCGGGTCAAAAGTGTTGCAGAGGTCGGCGTGGATTTCATCTCGGTCGGCGCGCTCACGCACTCGGCTCCGACGGCCGACATAAGCCTTCTGTTTGATTGGCAACAAAGCGAAATGACGGGGATCTAATGTCACCATTCGTAACAACTCAAGATTGGGCGAAACAAGCTGGCCTCAAAACTCTCGCACTCGAATCGACGACGTCGTCCAACGACGAAGCGAAAGCGCGCGCGGCGGGGGAGGTCGATCTCGTGCTCGCACGCCATCAAACCCATGGTCGCGGTCGCGGCGATCATCTCTGGCTGGCGGCGCCCGACGAAGCCCTGCTCAGCTCTTGGTGTTTTCAACTTCCGGATATCCCACAACCGGTCTTTTCTGTTCGAGTCGGCCTTGCGCTACATCGCGCGGCTCGCGATTCGTGGCCGGTCGCTCAGTTTGCCTTAAAGGCGCCAAATGACCTTCACCTGGTCACAGGCAGCAGTGCTTTAAAGCTTGGAGGCCTTCTCATCGAAATCGTCACCACGCCTAAGACAGGAAGTGGCATCATCGTAGGCCTTGGGCTCAACGTCACAGGATCGCCAAGAGACACAAAGCCGTTTGCATCCGCCAGCCTAAAAGAGTCCGGCCTTGATCTCGCGCAATGGTCGAAATTCCTCACGGCCTGGCATTCCGGCCTTCTTGCCGCCGTCGCCCGCGCCGGCCAAGCGACACTCACACAAGCCGAGCGCGAATACACCGCCCAAGCTTTGAAAAACCATCCTCTATACGGCGATATAAAAACCGTGCACGAAGATGGCTCTCTCGAACGGCTCTCAGGCGAAGTCACACCCTGGTTCATGATCTGATATGGCACTGACGTACACACCAAACCCAGAACTCGGCTCACTCTGCCACGACTTCTCGCTGCCCGGCACGGATGGTCGCACCTACACACGAGACGGACTTAAAGCGAAAAACGGCCAGCCCGTGCAAGCGCTTTTGGTGATGTTTATCTGCAATCACTGCCCGTATGTAAAAGCCGTCGAAGAACGACTCGTGAAGCTTGGACAAGAATTCTCCGACCGCCCGGTTTCGATCATTGCGATTTCTTCCAACGACGGCGCGAAGTACCCCGAAGACTCGTTTGAGAAAATGAAACTCAAGAATTATCCCTTTCCTTATCTCTACGACGAGTCACAAGCCGTTGCGGCGAAGTTCGGCGCGGTCTGCACGCCGGACTTTTTTCTCTACGACAAGGAATTCAAACTCGCTTACCGCGGCCGATTGGACGATTCCTGGAAAGACGCCTCGCTTGTACGCTCACGCGATCTAGCTGGGGCCATCGAATCTCTCTTGCAAGGTATGAGGCCGACTCTTGAACAACGATCTTCCATGGGTTGCAGCATTAAGTGGAAACCCGGCAACGAACCGCCACCGGCGAAACCCTTCTAAGTTTCTTTTACGTTCCTAACGGAGACCAACACTCGTGAAAGCCCCCTCTTGGCCCTTTTTGATCTCTCTCACCTTGCTCTTGATCGGCGTCACGGTTGGCTCCATCGCCTGGAAGCTCGGCGCTTTTCGAGACGTCACTGTTGAAACAGGGAACGACGGACCTTTTGTCGTACTAGCCAAAGAACACCTCGGCCCCTATCACAAAATTGCGGACGTGATTCTGGAAGTTGAAACCTGGGCACGAGCCCAGGGCGAGCCATGTGTCCGAACTTTTGGTGAGTACTTTGACGATCCGGAACGAACCGATGAGGATCGTCTTCGCAGCCGTGGCGGCTGTATCCTCTCCAAAACTTCCTCGGAAGAAATCGAGAAGCTTGGAAGCGACCTGCCCGCCGGTTACCGCATCGACACGATTCCAGAACAGCTCTACGCCTTGGCGACTTTCGACGGCGCGCCTTCACTAGGCCCGCTCAAGGTTTATCCCCAAGTTCTCGAGTACGCGAAGCTCAACCGGCTTGAGATCAAGGGGGCCGTGATCGAGGTCTACCAAGTTGAATCCGAAAACTCCGGCACAACACGCTACCTCTTTCCGATCACGCCGATCACCGTCAACTAACGGCAACCACGAGAGGGCCTGTGACAAAAAACAACCCCATGTCCTCGCTTCGAGACACCGGCTCTCAGTTCGCTATTCTGTTTTTGATTCTTCCGGCGGCTTCGCTGATATGGACTCTGAATTCCGAACCAACACCACCGGTGAATCAGCTCGAATACTTAAAGCTTGCCGTCGTCGTCGCGACCGTGAGCTTCGCGCTACTCTGGGCCGCAAGTTTTTCCAGAACCGAACGAAACCGCACACTCTTTGCCGTATCGGCCTTTTTGTTTCTGCTATGGATGTTCGGCACGTTGCTCGCTATTCCCAAACTCAACGCGTTTTTCGACGACTCGTCGGAGTATGAAGTGCGCAGTCGCATCCTCTCGCACCGAGAGTCCCGCAGCAGCACCGGCGGACGTCCGCCGCGGTCGGCACCCACGTGCCATGTGACTCTGGAAAAGCCGCGTGCCGACGCCGTCAATATTCAGCTCCCGGTTCAAGCTTGCGAAACAATGATCGACAAAGAAGACGGCGTCTTGCTTCGCATGCGCCAAGGAGCCTTTGGGCTTGCCTGGCGCACCGACTGGTCCGTGATTAAGAACTTCGATCACTATGAAAAAACGCTTAAGCCTTAAAAAAGCAAAGCCTCCGGAAAAATCCGGAGGCTCCTAGCACCAATCAACGCGGTGCAAATCAAAAAACAAGGAGGTACTTTTTAGGCGCGGAGCTTGTTGAGGGCGCTGCCGGCTTCGAACCACTTGATTTGTTCTGTGTTGAACGAATGCTTGAGTTCGATGGTGTCGCTTGTTCCATCCGAGTGCTTGATAACGGCTTGCAGGTTTTTACCTGGAGCGAACGTCTTTAAGCCCTTGATCGTGACTCGGTCGTCTTCACGAACTTTGTCGTAATCGCTTGGGTTTGCGAATGTCAGTGGAAGAGCGCCCTGTTTTTTCAGGTTCGTCTCGTGGATACGCGCAAACGACTTCGTGATCACCGCAACACCGCCCAAGTGGCGTGGCGACATCGCCGCGTGTTCACGGCTGGAACCTTCGCCGTAGTTTTCGTCACCAATGACAACCCACTTAGCCCCCTTAGCTTTGTAGATCCGCGCGAGTTGCGAAAACTCGAGATCCTTCTCGCCAGTGAGCACGTTTTTGCCCTTGCCTGGTGTCCCGGTGAACGCATTCACCGCGCCAAGAAGCATGTTGTTAGAGATATTATCCAAGTGACCACGATACTTAAGCCACTTACCAGCCGGGCTGATATGGTCTGTCGTGCACTTGCCTTTTGCCTTTACAAGCACCAAGCAGTCCGCGAACTCGTCGCTACCGTCCCACTTCTTAAATGGCTCTAACAACTGCAGGCGATCCGACGTCGGCGACACGACAACAACCGCGTTTTTACCAGCCGGAGCTTGATAGCCATCTGGATCCGCGACGAAGCCCTTCTTAGGAAGATCGTCCGCAACCGGCGGCTGAAGCTTAAAGGACTTTCCGTTTGGTGCCTTGAGTTCGTCCGTCATTGGGTTGAAATCAAGACGTCCCGCGATTCCAAGTGCCATCACCATTTCAGGCGAACCGATGAAGGCCAAAGTTTCGGGGTTACTGTCTTGGCGTCCGCGGAAGTTACGGTTGAACGAAGTGACGATCGTGTTCGCCGTGCCTTCTTTCACATCGTCACGCTTCCACTGACCGATGCATGGTCCGCACGAGTTCGACATCATCGTTGCACCGACTTCGTTGAACGTTTTCAAAAGTCCATCGCGTTCGATCGTCTTTTTGATTTGTTCCGAACCAGGAGTCACGATGAACTGCTGAGGCATCTTCATACCCGCTTCCAAAGCCTGGCGCGCAACAAACGCCGCGCGGCCGATATCTTCGTAAGAAGAGTTCGTGCACGAACCGATGAGTGCCGCTGAAAGCTTTGTTCCCCAGTTGTTGGCCTTCGCATCGGAACCCATTTTCGAAATTGGGTGAGCGATGTCTGGCGAGTGAGGACCAACGAGGTGTGGCTCCAGAGTCGTGAGATCGATTTCAATAACTTGATCGTAGAATTTTGCAGGTGCCGCCGCCACTTCAGCGTCTGCCGCCAAGAGGTCTTTATTTTCGTTAGCCAAGTTCGCAAGTGTTTCGCGGCCTGTGGCTTTCAAGTAATCCGCCATGCGCGAATCAAATGGGAAGACCGAGCAAGTTGCACCGAGTTCGGCACCCATGTTTGTGATGGTACCTTTGCCGGTTGCCGAGATCGAATGGCAGCCTTCACCGAAGTACTCGATGATTTTATCAGTTCCGCCTTTTGTCGTGAGCAATCCACAAAGTTTCAAGATGACGTCTTTTGCCGACGTCCAACCGTTCATTTTTCCTTTGAGGTGAACGCCGATGATTTCTGGGTTCTTAACTTCCCAAGGAAGCCCCGCCATCACGTCCGATGCATCCGCACCACCAACACCGACAGCCACCATACCAAGGCCGCCAGCATTTGGCGTGTGCGAGTCTGTACCGATCATCAAACCGCCTGGGAACGCGTAGTTCTCGAGAACGACTTGGTGAATGATACCAGCGCCTGGTTTCCAGAAACCGATGTTGTAGCGCGAGCTCGCGGTCGCCAAGAAGTCGTAGACCTCTTTGTTTTCTTTGTTCGCGGTATTCAAATCTGTTTCGCCATCTTTGTAGGCTTGAATCAAGTGATCGCAGTGAACGGTCGAAGGCACGGCCGCTTCATCTTTTCCAGCGAGCATGAATTGAAGCATCGCCATCTGTGCGGTCGCATCCTGCATCGCCACGCGGTCGGGGCGAAGAAGAAGAAAACTTTTGCCGCGATTGAGTTCTTGGCCCTTTGGATCGTCCAAGTGACCGAATACGATTTTTTCCGCCAATGTAAGAGGGCGACTCAATCGAGTGCGAATCGTTTGAAGACGTTCGCGCGATTTTGCGTAAACGTTCTTTACAAGTTCAGGAGTGGTTTCGATTTTACCTGGTTGGTTTGCAGACATAGAGCTACCTCTTTAGGATGGACCCCACTCCTAAATAATTAGGGACTTGAGGTCAGGACGTGATGTGAAAACGTGATGAGAATACGCCGTTTTCGCCAAAATCTTGAGAGGTATCGTCGCGCGTTATCGCGCCATCCGAACTAACGGCTCAGCCGGAGAGTGGCTGACTGACGGGCTTCCAGCCGACTAGCCGGTGCCTCTTGCATTCGAATCTCGAAGTGGATCTTGCCTGATTGGAATTTTTTCGTCAGTTGATAGGGAACCTTAAACTCCGCCGGCCTCCCGGCTTGGACTCGAACAAAGCGCCATTTCCGAGCCAAAGGAAGCCCGATCCCAGCCCCTTCGCTATGAGCCAATATCTCGAGCACATGGACAGGCCGTTCCAATGAAACCGAGACATCGGCGTGCTGGACCTTTCCGAGCAAAAGCTCTTTTGGAGCCTTCACCGCCACTTGCGCGAGGTTCCAACGCCCCTCAATCGCTTCGGATGTGGGCAATCGACCACCCCAAGCCAAGTCCACTGGCATCGCGACCGCCAAAGCCACCGCGAAATTGCAAACAACGACCACACGCTTGGTCAGCACGAGAAAGCTCACTACTCGGAGGCTTTCATGGGCTGCACAAGCTGCCCCGATGCATCGGTCGTCGGAGCTTCCAACATATCCTGAGGTCTCAAGCGCTTGCTGGCCGCTTTCACCTCTTTGGGATTTACGACTTTGATTTCGTAAGCACCGCTCATCGCCTTTTCCGCGAAATCACCGACAAGTCGGAAGTACAAGCTCCCCGATTTCGCCGGAACATTGAGTTCCATCATGTGCGTCTCGCCCGCCGCAAGCGCCGGGATGTCGATCTGCACACCAGGAAACCCTTCCAGCCCCTCGCCACCTTGAATATGCCCTTGCAAGCGGGTCACTTCACTTTCGGCCGTGATCGAGAAAATCATATTGGTGTCGCGGCTGATGACCACTTCCATATCACCTTCAACCGTGACAGAAATCGGCATTCGAATTTTGCCGTTGTTGTGCATCGGCTCATCACCAGCCTCCGCCGCTAGTCGACGCGTGAAGGGCTTGTCTTTTTCGACTCGCTCGTTCTGACCAAACGTCGATCCGGCTTCACGTCCCGAACCCTTGAAATCAATCGCGGAGGCACAACCAATCACAACGGCAAGGCCAATCACACTGCCGCCCGTCAGCCATCGCCAATCGCGCCCGATCATACCAGCCGAATGTTTTTGCGAGTTTTCATTCGAGTTCATGACACTCTTCTCCCCTACATCCCTGTTAAGGGCTCACTTCCAAATTGTAACTGCCAACAGTTCCAAATCCCGCGATCTCAATTACGTACGTTTCTCCTGGAGTCGAACTGAACGTCACCGAGGGACAGTTGGCCGTCGCGCCCGACGTCGCCTCATCCACCGCAAGCAATGTCCCTTGCCGAAAGGCCGCCATATCAAGCAGGTCACCGCTGGAACAGGTTTCTGACCCTTGATTGATCGAGCTCACTCGCACAGTCGTGCTCGAAGAAGTCGCTGTGACCTTGTAAAGCCGCCGCAAGCCAAATTTATTCAGGTTCCTATTCGAAACTCCGTATCCACCCCACTTAATTGTATCGTGTGCAGTCGCGGCATTCGCGCCGCTCGAGAGCGGACGGTAGAGCTGCCAAAATCCTGCTGATTGAGTCGCCGACCCTGGAAAATCGCCTTGGCGATAGCGGCGTGTCGCTGCGTAGTCGAGTCCAAGAAGATTGCCCGGGTCCCACACATCAAAGACCGGCGAACCACCACCACAGCCGCCATCGCAAAGCGCATTGATCGTGGTGTTAAACGCAGCACCAGTCCACGCCGCTTGCAGGCCATCGGTTGCAACACCATTTCTCCTAGCGAAATGCGATGCAAACGTCAGAACGTTCGTCATGGCAGGTGTGGTCTTGTGATCGTTTTCTAAAACCTGATGTATCCGACCAAAGGTCATGCCTCCGCTACTTGGGTTGGACCAAAGACTCCACAAGAAGTACTGTACAGCGGTCTCAGACCAAGGCCCGCGGTCATCGTGAATGTAAGGCCCACCTCCTGGAATATCTGCCGGCGGAGAAGCAACATTAATAAGGAAGCCACCACGCTGCCTATTCCCATTCGTGTCGTAATAGATATTGTCCTGCACATCAGCAATGCTGTCGTAGTGAACAAACGCCGAGAACGCATTGCCAAAGCCCTCACCAAACGCCAAGCGTGGATCCAGAGAGTCGTTCACACTGTGCGAACCACCGATTGAATCTGAACGATAGATCTTGTTTTCCAAATAATGCGCAAACTCGTGTGCCACGATGTGACGGTCGAGTTCGTCGGTATCCACGTTCACTCGCCCGAGAATATAGAGGTTTGCCACGCGTGACGTCGTCTCGGTCGTGAAAAAACTTGTGCCGATATTGCCCTGGTACCGATTTCCGCCGGTGGTGGTGTTGTCCACGCTCCAATTCATGTAGAGCAGCGGGAAATTGATGTTCGCGCGTCCCTGACAAGCCGTCTCAAGTCCGGCAATTGCGGTATCCAAAAGCGCAAAAGGCGCTCCTGCTCGTTGCGTGTAAGCATCGGTCCCATTCCAAACCATAGGGGCCGTCGCATTCACTGTCCGCGGTGTCGAGTCATTGGGGGCAGTGAAGGCTGACGTGTCCAAGGCATACTGCGGACGAAGCGAATAGTTGCTTTGTGAGCAGCTGTTGTTGGTCGAGTTGTTCACGACGCGGATATCCCAACTTGCGCCGTTGCAGTTTTCGTCCGGACCAACTCCGCCCGCCCCATCTTTTGCGTAGTTTGTGACTGTCGAACGCGCCAGCACGCGAACAAAAAGAGAAGCTCCACCGGGCGCCGTTACCGAGATCGAATAGTTTCCTGTGTCATCGGTTCGCCCAGTCGCGATCACCGTGCCCGGTGCTTGAATCACTTGAACCACGGCGCGACGAACTGGCAGCGTCAGTGCACTTGAGTAGTCGATTTCGACAAAATCGTCGATCGCCATTGGCGTGCCATTGTCTGAAAGATGAGGAATGTAGCGCTGATAAGTGATGAGGCCGGAAACGGTGAATGTCGAAAGAGCTCCCACTTGCCCCGCTGGTACGCGTTCGGAAACCGGCACGGGATCGATAGACACATCGAGGCCCTTGGCAGGTTCCGTCGCAGATGACTCCGCGATTGAACCTACAGAAGCCGAGCAGACGCCACCCGATGTGTCGGGCTCATTTTGCGAACACGCCGCCGTAAACAGGAGAGCGAAGCTCACCAAAACAGAGACGCCTGTTTGTCTCGAATTGAGACGCGGATTTTGATCGAATTTTTCAGATGGTTTCACTTACTCAGTCTAATGTGAGTGCTGAAACTTCCCAAACTCCACGATTTGGAACTGGATCAAGCCTGGACGTGTGAGCGCTACTTCACAATTTCACGCATCGCCCGCTTAATCCATTCGAGATGAGGCAAGACGTTTGTATAGTAGCCAAACTGATTGCAGTCTTTCGG